>JAVBYB010000034.1 GCA_030824255.1 bacterium | reverse complement strand
GCAGTTGAATTTCTGCAGGTTTCCGGGCAGATGGAGGCCGTTACGGAGTCGTCCCTATGCTTGCGAAAATCTATCGCCCCGCCCGCAATGCCATGCAGTCCGGCACGGCGAAGACGGAAAAATGGGTGCTGGAGTTTGACAGCGAGACGCCGCGCACGGTGGACCCGCTGATGGGCTGGATCAGCAATGCCGACACCAACACGCAGGTTCGCATGAACTTTGACACCCGCGAGGAAGCCATCGCCTTCGCGCAGAGAAACAACTTGCCGTTCCAGGTGACCGAGACGCGCGAGGCCAAGCGCGTGATCAAGACCTATGCAGACAATTTCTCGGCGTACCGCAAGAGACCCTGGACGCACTAGGCTGGCTCCCGTGCGGGAACCCGCCTAAGACGCGGAGACCGATCCCGTAGCTCAACTGGATAGAGCATCCGCCTTCTAAGCGGACGGTTGCAGGTTCAAGTCCTGCCGGGGTCGCCATTGCTTTTGCAGCGTATTTTGCTGTTGTCGGCTGCCCCGCTAGGGACCGTTTACAGGGGCGTTTACACGGCATGTTCGCTACTTGTGCTCCGACACCGCGCGGTCGTCTCCCATCGTCGATGCGGTGGGCACCGCTCGGAACCTCCTCATTCTAAGGATTGCTGAACTCGCTATCGCTTTCCGGCTTATGTAGAAGGGACGCACCTTCTCCGACTTCCCGGGTGTCCATCCCAGAATCAAATCGATCTCTCTGTCCTCAAATCCGGCTGTCATCAGGCGGGTGGCGAATGTCCCCCGAAGGTCGTGAAGGGTTTTGCCTTCAGCAACTCCGGCTCTCTCACGTGCGCGCTCAACCGCCATGGCGAAGCCCCGCGGCGTGAACGGGGCGCCTCGCCGGTTAGTGACGACGTTGACCGCGGTTTTGCCCGCCTTCTTGAACTCTTCCAAGATGAGGCGCGTCTCATCGAACACTGGAATGGTTTGCGAGATGTCCGTCTTGCTGCGCTTCTTGGCGATGAACCAATCGGTGACTTGGTCCCATCTAAGCTGAACAAGGTCTTTGCGACTCAGCCCGGTCCATGAAGCCAAGCGGAAGGCTCTGGACACGTGAGGCTGCATCTTCGCCGCGACTGCTTCGATCTCCTCATCCGTCCAGACAATTTCACTCCGATCTGCTTTGTACTTAGGTTCGAATTCGCTTGCCCGGTTGGTCTCGAGATATCCCCCATCTACGCCCCAATTCAGAATCCGCCGGAGTACCTGAATCGCGAAGTCCATTTGTCGTGGCGAATCTGCCCACTCGTCCCTCCAAGCGCGGATTGAACCCCGCATGCGGATGTCCGCCATCGCTATCAGCGAGGCTGTACCGAACTCTCTCTTCGCTGCGACGATCCATGGATACCAACCGTGTCTCGTCGCTGGCCGCAGCCCCGTATAGTCGGAGCTCAGCATGTAGGCGTTGGCTAGCTCGCCGAACGTCTGAGGATCAGCGGCGCGCTTGGTCTTCTTCGCTGCATGGGCTTTGTCTAGTGCGACTAGCGCAGCGGCTGAGAGCCGTGGTCTCAGGAGCTGGTCAGCGGCCATGATACGGGGACCGCCCCTCCAAGCGTAAACATGCCACCGCATGCTCCCGTCAACGAGCGGGCGTGAGACGAAGTGCAGGCCCTCTATCGGGGACGGTTTGTTTGCCATTGCGCGAACTCATCGTGAGGGGAGCTTGTGGAGTCGGAGACCATGATCGCTCCGTTAGGCTCGATTCTGATCGAGACCTGCTTGATGCCAGCGCGCAGCGCGGCTTTAACCGCTCGCGCAATGGCCGCCTGTGTGGGGTACTGGGAAGCCTTGCTCATGTGGCAAGGTCCGCGTTGCGCAGATGCGCTGACGAGCGTTCACCGCATTTCTGCGGCGAGCCCAGTGTAGGGGTTCGAATACGACTCGGGTGATCGATGTCAGACACTGACACGGCTTCCTACATTGAGGTTCGGCGCGCCGAGGGGGCTCGGGTTAAAGGCGCATCCGTCGTCCGCAATAGGCAGTCCATAGTGTGCAGTCCGATCCGGGCTCCGCCTCAGGACGGAAACGCGGGGGGCAAATTGCCCGCTTGGCTGGCTGCATAGGTGTCAGAGTAATAGGTAGTCGCCATGAATTTTTGTCAGGTATACGGGTGGCTGATCGATTTCAAGGGGGGCGGTGCACGTCGATCACTCGCATGGTTCGTGATGAGATCGACGCTGGAGAGCGTTGGCACGGGCTAATGTGCATGAAGGATCATTTTGTTTCTGAACACGTACATGGCGTCCAACGGAATGGCGTCGGCCTTTCTTGATGCTGCGCGATTGTTGCGCACGAGGCGGACAGGGATGCCCTTCGCCTTCAGGATTTTGCCGATGGCATCGGGGCTGAAGGACCAGCGACCAGCTTCAATCGTGGGCCGTGGGCAGTTTTGATAAACTCGGGTCCACCGCTTCACCGTGTCTGTCTGCACCCAGAACACCGCCGCCAACTCATCGACGCTTATCCCGTGATGTTCCCACGACTATAGGGCTCGGCGAACCGTGCCATTTTCTGTTCGAGTTGATGTGCATCGGTCTTTTCGCGCGTGGAGTATCTCGTTCCATTACGTCGTCTCCAGTTAGCCGCGGCCAGCGGCTCGCGGGGTCATGCCATGATTGGCCGGATAAACATGTGAGCGCCCCGCGCGAGTGAAAGGGCGTCAGCGTTTGACGTGGACTCGGGATAACAGATGAATGTCGGAATCTGCGGTGTTTGCCCTGACAACACGCCGAACTCATGGATCGTCATCACCGTCTCACGACGCCCTCGTCAGGCTCGTCCGCCCAAGGGTCATCCCACACTTCCTCGACGAAATCGGGCGCCAGTTCGTGAATCGATGTCCGCCACAGTGGTTCGTATTCGTCGGAGCCAGAGTCGGACGTCGGGATGTGAGCAAGTTGATTACGGGGAGGCATGGTTCTCGATCTCCTTGGGGTAGGTGTCGAACCGGAGGTATGCCTCTTTTCGAAATCGCTGCGGGAGAGCGTGTTAGGGGTTATTCTTACGCCACGCGCGGACCGCCCAAGAACGACCCGTGGTGTTTACTGGACGCTCTTCTTCGGCGTTGCGAATAAAGCCCACCTAGTCTTCGCCGGGATAATCATCCGCCAAGAAAAGGTCAGGCCTTTTCTATGTGCGTGAAGGTGGGTGCCGTTGATGCGCCGCCAGTAATGGCGGCTTCTTCGACACCGGATGACGTTGTCGCCGTTTTCGGCGCCGTGGCCGCTGGTGGCCTATCTTCGTGGCATGAAGCTCCGACATACCACCAAGCCGCACTTTGCATCCAGCCCGTACGAAACGGCCAAGGATTATCCTCGCCGAGTATATTGCGTGGGGCTGCATCACGCTGCCGCCTCGGCGCCGGTGAGCTGGTGGAGTCAGGTAAATATTGGGATGAACGTCCCAGCACCTCCTGAAACCCGCCTGCTTCGTCTCAATGACGTCGTCGAGGCGACCACACTGTCCAAGAGCCTCATCTACGCGCTGATGCGGGTAGGCGCGTTTCCCGAGCCGGTCAGGCTGTCAGAGAACCGCATCGCTTGGACCACTGCAGCTATCCGAGATTGGATCACACAACGATCACCAGATTCTCCCTGCGGTGGGGATCGTGAGTGATGGCGGCGATGGTTGCTAAGCGGACCTGCCTGCCCATTCCGTCAACACGGGCGCTGTCGGACGCCCTTGGCCACGGCATGAACAACGGCTTGCTGGATGGCGCCCCTCCGCAAGCCAATATGACGCTTCGGGATGTCATCAACGCAACGAGGGAATCGCGATGGACAATCCGCCAGATGCGAGAGCGCGGCGTGTTCCCTCAGCCGACGGAGCGCCGGGGCGGAAAGATGTATTGGTCCCATGACGTAATCTTGGCATGGCTTATCGCTAATCCACCTTCCAATCTTGGCAGAGCCCGCCCGTACAAGCCGATTACCGTTGGCAACGACCCCGAAGGCGAACTTCGGCGTACTTGGAAAGCCTTGTTGTGGTCGGGCTTTATCCCGAAAGGAGCTACCCACTTCATTACCGTGAACCTCGGCAATCCGGGTTCAGCAACGAGCTTCAACAAGGCGTGGGCGCCGAAGTCGAGACAGATTGCCCGCCGCTTCATCAATATCCTAGGCCGAATCCTGTTCGGCAAAACTGGCTGGGAGGACCCCGCCAATCAGGCCCGGCTCGACTTTTTCGTACGACTGGAAACCGTACCGCGATCCGAAGAGGACGGCCCCGAGACCCACCTACATCTGCATGCGATGATCGATCTCTCAGGCCCGTTCCCAGCCGGGTGCTTCTCGGCGCTTGCCCACGACTTCAAAGTCAAACTGAAGCGCTCGTTCGGCGCCGAGGCGTTCGGCTTCGGGGTCAGTACAAAAATCCAATTCATCCTCGACGATGATCACCGATTCCAGATTGCGGACTATCTGTCGAAGAAGGTCTGGCACGACGCTGACCGCATCTATAACCGCGAAACTCTCTGATCGAGGGGTTGTACCTTCTCGGCATTGATCAGGGCATGGCGTTCACAGTTGGAATGGGTCACTGAATCTGACCCAATGATAATCTATTACCTAGTGACAACACAGCAGAACCATTACGCCACAGCGAGAAGTTCGACCCGGGAACTAGGAACCGGGGTGAGAGTACATGGTCACTCATCTCGTGCTATTACCGCCCTGTACCTCCATTCCTCCGTATTGCCCAAGAACACCAATGTACCCCTGACATCACTCATAGAGAGTGAGATAGCTGGGGCAGGCTCTCCTCCCGGATGTCTTCATGGGCAGTAATCAGAACCAGCTGCCGCTCCGCCGACGCCTCTTTCTGAAGACCTCGCCACCGTCAGACAACGCCGCCTCCGGAGCCCTTCAGGAAGCCCCCTGTGCGCGAACATGCCCCCTTCGGCTACCCACCTAGCCGCACCAGCCAGAAGCGTCTCCACGACGCGTGCAACCCCAGCGTCAGCGTTATTCCACGCGTGAATAATCGAGCGTGTCTCCCGGGCGATGATTATGGTTTGAACGCGTCGAGCAGACGTTGGCCATGGGCGATGACGGTGTCAGCCGAAGCGCTCCATGTCTCGATCCAGTCCCGATAACTGGTGTGATGGAATGCCACCTCTGATCCAGCAACCGTCTGCTCGAACTCCATGACTTCCGCCCTGTGGCGAGCAATGGCCTCGGGCTCGATGTCCTTCCCTCCGAGCTGTGCTGGCTCTGCGAACAGGTAGACAAGCACTGGCGCCTTACTACTTCGTCTTCCTTCAGTGACCAAGCCGAAGGCGTGCTTCACAAGCTGGGCGGCATCGAGATATCGAAATCGGGTCGTACCTCCCCGGAGCTGATCTCGTAACCTTTCGTACGGACCCATGTTGTCGCCCCACACAGGCCGGGAATAAGCGTCGGAGAAATCCACCGACTTGGTATCCCGGAATGGCTCGAACCTTTTCGACTCGACACCGATCAGGAAAGTTGGGGTTTCGATCACAGCATCGAGTGATGGATGGCGTCCGCCCCGCCAAGGAAAACGTGCAGAAAACTCCACGTCCACCATCGTGGCCGGGTAGGCGTGTTCAAGGCCCGGAAATGCTGGGATGAGGGCAGGGTGAGGGATGAACCACCCGAAGGTGTTGACCGCCAGAAACGCTGAACTGTCGGGACTGAAAATCTTCCCGCTCTCGATCTCGTCCCCGTCTGCCTGAGCAAGTCGTCCCAGCACATGTTCTGCTGGTACGCCGGGGAGGAATACTGGGTCAGCCATTACCGGTTCTTGATCCTCATCCGGGCAGGATATCGGGAAGTCGTCATAACCTCCTCGGGGGAGTTCCTGCAGGCAATGACATCATGCCGATGGGTTTCGCGAAAGCCACCTCGATACGGTGCTGATGCCGATACCTGAAGGATTCAATCGATGACGCCGTTCCGAGGAATTCGACAACGACGTCATTACAGCCGGATTACGGGCCGACCATCGATCAATGACCCACAGCATGATCAACAACGATAATACCAAGACCAAGAAAGCTACAGACGTAGTCTTCTTGCGTCATCAAGAACGGCCCAGTAAGCGCGAACTGCAACTATGCGGTTTTCTTCGTGTGATCATCGTCCGTTGAAAGACGATTACTGCCGGATAACAGTCTGATAATCGCGTGCCGACAACGACGCGTTCCGAGCGATTGTTGCTGCAAATCCACACCATGGCCCATGCAGGCAAGATCGAGAATCCCGGCGCGGGATGCATCGAGCATCGTCCGCGATGCGTGCCCCTTACATTCAGCCGGACACATACCAATCTTGCTGAGTGACAGGCCGTCACCAACGGCTTCTCGATGTTTGACATTGTGATTTTGAATATCGGCGGGGTGCTCTTGCGTCGGGCGTGAGAAGCCCGTGGACCCCGCCGATATCCACCAACTCCGATGTGCGTCCACCGTGAGGCACATCTACGAAAGCGCCCTTCGAGTTCGGCACTAAATAGCTGCACGCCCGGCCAGCGCTGTGGCTGTTCGATGGAGACGCAAGTGGAGAAAACGAGCGATACGAAGCATGACGGGGTGGAGGCACCCTATCCCGATTGGTATCTGGAGTTGAAGCTTGCTCGTCCGTGGCTGGTCATGCACCGGGAAGACGGTCCTCCCCCTCCGCCGACGAAGGCCCCGGAGGTCGCGATGGGCGAGGAGGAAGTTTACTTCATTCCTTGGTGGGCTGAAGAAGCGGACGACGTTGCCAGTCGCGATAGGCCGCCGAGACAATCCGTTCGCTGATGCTGGGCTGCATCAAGATCGTCGTCGCCACGCATCCACACGAAGCAGGGTGGGCAAGCCCTGACAGCATGCTCCTCCGCATGCGTAGATTGTTGAACGCGCACCCGGATAAAATCACGCAACACTAAACTGTCCTACTTCCTCTTCGAACAACAAGAGGAGGTTCCCCCGATGTCCTGTGCCGCACTTGGATTGATGACGCTGAATGAGGACGAGCGGGTCGCCGCAACGGTTCTCGATAACTGTGGCCTCGAACTGCGAAAGTATCGAGCGCTGACCGGAGTCTGGTTTGACGTTGTTGGTGCTGATGAGTTCCGGGTCTTGAGCACTCCCAAATTCAAGCGGGTGAAACAGCTTGTCGTGGCGATGGCATCTGACCAAGTGTCACTCGGTGTGAAGGGGGCCATTCGGCGAGCAAAAGCCGCGCGGCCCAATGCGTCCAGCGTCGGTTCTAGTGGCCGAGGTTGACGTCGGTCGCCGAAGCAGAAGAAGTTGAGGTTCTCTCGTTGGGGAACTGGCTTTCATGAAGATTTCGACGATCCTCGACCACATCGACAGTGGTCATATGGCCCTCCCAGAGTTCCAGCGCGGGTACGTCTGGAGCCGGGAGCAGGTCCGCGGCCTGTTCAGTTCGCTCTATCGTCGTCACCCCGTCGGGGGCCTGCTTGTCTGGGTGACCGACTCTGCGTCTGCGAATTACCGAGGAGATGGCGGCGTTGCGCCCGGCGTGGTGAAGCTGCTTCTCGATGGGCAGCAGCGGATGACCTCCCTGTATGGTGTCGCGCGTGGGAAGCCGCCCGCATTCTTCGATGGTAATGCGCAAGCCTTCACCGGCCTCAGGTTCCATCTCAGCACCGAGGTCTTCGAGTTCTTCCAGCCGGTCACGATGAAGGACGATCCTCTATGGGTGGATGTGTCCGAGATCATGAAGGCCGGGCAGAAGGGCCACGAGGACTTCATCCAGAAGCTGGCTGAGAATCCGGCCATCGGCGTATCGGCGGTGAAATACTCTGCCAGAATCTCGCGCTTACTGTCCATCCTTGAGATCGATCTTCACATCGAGGAGGTAACCGGCGCTGACAAGACGCTCGACATCGTGGTTGATATCTTCAACCGGGTGAACAGCGGCGGGACGAAGCTCTCCAAGGGCGATCTGGCTCTGGCCAAGATATGCGCCGACTGGCCTGAAGCGCGTGGCCACATGAAGTCCAGTATCCAAGCTTGGAACAAGGCCGGGTACGAATTCAATCTCGACTGGCTGCTGCGGTCCGTGAACACCGTACTGACTGGCGAAGCCAAGTTCGCATTCCTCCACGATCAGACGTCGGAGCAAATCAAGGAGGGACTGAAGCGCGCTGGCAAACAGATAGATTCATGCCTCAACATGATTGCAGGTCGTCTCGGTCTGGACCACGCTCGGGTGCTGTTCGGGCGTTTCGCCATTCCCGTAATGGTCCGCTATCTCGACCAGAAGGGTAGCAAGATGTCCGCGGTTGAGCGGGACAAGCTTCTGTTCTGGTTTGTCTCCGCCGGGATGTGGGGACGATATTCGGGATCGACGGAAAGCTATCTGGACCGCGACCTCGAAATGCTTGAAGGCGCTGACGGTGGCCTTGAGAAGCTGATGCGTGAGCTGCGTGTCTGGCACGGTGATCTGGCCGTGCAACCGGAACACTTCGATGGATGGAGCATGGGTTCCCGCTTCTATCCCGTCCTCTACATGATGACGCGCATGGGCGAGGCGAGCGACCTCGGGTCAGGTCTTCCACTTAAAGCAAACATGCTCGGCAAGATGAGCCAGCTCGAAGTCCACCACATCTTCCCGAAGGCGCAGTTGTACAAGCACGGCTACGAGCGGCGGGAAGTGAATGCGCTCGGAAACTTCTGCTTCCTGACCAAGGATACCAACCTCGGCATCAGTGATGAACGTCCCGAGGTCTACTTCCCGGAGATCGAGGCGCGGCATCCCGGCGCATTGGCGTCGCAGTGGATACCCATGGACCCGAAGCTGTGGACAATGGATGCCTACCCCGCCTTCCTTGCTGCACGTCGAAAGCTGCTGGCCGATCAGGCCAACAAATGTCTGACCGACCTTCTCCACGGTGACACCACGTATCTGCCGCTGGCGTCTTCAGCTGCATCTTCGAAGCAGGTCGCAGCTGCGCGCCCCGTCATCGGTGGCGTTGTGACGGAGGAGGAGGAAGCCGAGCTTCTGAAGGTCAACGCTTGGGTGGTGGAGCGTGGTCTGAGTGCTGGCCAGATTGCTTACGACTACGCTGATCCGGAGTCCGGCGAGCAGAAGGCCATCTTCGATCTCGTCTGGATGGACGGTCTGCAGGCGGGCCTGTCCGCTCCCGTGGCGCTCCTGCTGGATGAGCGGGACGATGTTCTTGAGCTGGCGAACAAGGCCGGTCTTCGCTGCTTCCGTTCCATCAAGGCATTCGAGGACTATGTAAACGCCGAGGTCTTGGTCGCCGCGTGATTCCAGCGTCCTGTGCGAGACCGTCGTCAGCCTTGACGGGTGGGGCGCATCGGCCAATCAAGAGGGGTGATTCACAGGGGCCGCCAGATTGACGAAACTATCCCAATCAGAGCTGGAACGGCACCTCTGGCAGGCGGCTGACATCCTGCGGGGGACCGTCGATGCCGGCGACTACAAGCAGTACATCTTCGGTCTGCTGTTCTACCGGCGCCTGTGTGACGTCTGGGATGAGGAGTTCGAAGCGCTACTGGCGGAGACCGGGAACCCGGAAGAGGCTGCGGACCCGGACGAGCATCGGTTCCATATTCCGCCACAGCATCACTGGACCGCCATCCGGAAGCACTCGACCCAGATCGGTCAACATCTGAACAACGCCTTCTCAGCCATCGAGGATGCGAACCTGCGTCTGCGTGGCGTGTTTGGTGATGTGGACTTCGCCAACCAAGAACGGTTCCCGGATGCCCGTCTGGAGATGTTGCTGGCTCACTACGAGAAGTATCGCCTGAGGAACACCGACGTACCGCCCGACATGCTGGGCGACGCCTACATGTATCTCATTGCCCAGTTCGCCGAAGGGTCGGGGAAGAAGGGTGGAGAGTTCTACACGCCTCGTCAGGTCGTGAAGCTCATCGTTGAATGTCTCGATCCGAAACCGGGGATGTCGATTTACGACCCGACGTGTGGGTCAGGCGGCATGCTGCTGGAGGCGGTTCAACACATCAAGGAGCAGGGCGGAGACCCGCGTTCGCTGGCTCTCTATGGACAGGAGAAGAACCTCGGCACGTGGGCCATCGCCCAGATCAACCTTTTCCTGCACAACATCGACGATGCGTTCATCGCCAAGGGTGACACCATCCTTGACCCGAAGCGTTACGATCCCAAAGCGCAGGAGTTCACGCCGGGCGTTGGCGCCTACGACCGGGTCATGGCCAACCCCCCGTTCTCTGAGAAGGTCTGGGGCTATGAAGTCTGGTCCAACGGCGATCCCTTCGGGCGCGATATGTACGGGTGCCCTCCGCAGACCAAGGGCGATCTTGCGTTTGTTCAACACATGGTCGCCTCGCTCGGCGACAATGGAGTTCTGGGCGTAGTGGTGCCGCACGGAGTCCTCTTCCGTGGTGGTGCTGAGGGACGAATTCGTGAGACGATGCTAAAAGCTGATATTGTAGAAGCGGTGATTGGGCTTGCGCCAAACCTCTTCTATGGAGCAGGAATTCCTACTGCCATTTTGATCATTCGGAAAAACAGACCAGCCCCTCGCCGAGGCAAGGTGCTGGTCGTAAACGGCGATGCCACGTTTCAATCAGGCACGGCTCAGAACTTTCTGAGTAATGAACATGTTGATGCGTTAGCCGGAGCATTTCATTCGTTCGTCGATGTAGAGAAGTTCGCGCGGGTCGTATCGGTCGATGAGATCGAACAAAACGGGTTCAATCTGAATATTACACGGTACGTTCAAACCGGTGTCGATGCGAAGGTCGTAGATGCGCACCTAGAAGTGACAAGACTACAAGACCTGATCGTGCAGCGAGACGACGCAGAGACCGTAATGTTTGGGCACTTGAGGCGGCTCGGATATGTCGAGTGACATTCCTGATGGTTGGTCGCGAGCGACTTTGGCAGAGGTCGCCGGAGAATGCTTTACTGACGGTGACTGGGTCGAGAGCAAAGATCAGGACCCGACCGGAGGGGTTCGGCTCATTCAGTTGGCGGACATCGGCGACGGTAGGTTTCTCGACAAATCGAACCGCTTCCTTTCGGACGAAAAGGCACGTGAGCTTCGGTGCACGATGTTACGGCCCGGGGATCTCTTGATCGCGAGGATGGCTGATCCTATCGCGCGCTGTTGCATTTTCCCGGAAATTCGACAGCCTGCGGCAACCGTAGTTGATGTCACAATTGTGCGGCCCGGACCGGACGTAGACTGCGAATTTCTGAGTTATGCAGTTTCGGATCGCGCCTTTAGAACAAAGGCCATTGGCGCAGCTTCTGGCACGACCAGAAGTCGTATTTCGCGATCCAATCTTGGTCTCCTCGACCTGCCTATTCCACCGATTGAGGAGCAAAAGCGCATTGCAGAAGTGCTCCGGTCGGTTGATCGAGTGATCGCCCTTAACGAGGAGGAGATCGAGCACGCGAAGAAGGCGCTTCGTGCGTACTCCCTCTCGGCTTTCGGACCTGCTGTTCCAGCTAACCATGAAGGAGTGCCCATTGATGAGCTCTTGGAGCGGATCATCGACTACAGAGGAGTTCCCCCGCCCAAGTCCCCTGACGGGGTTCCTCTCATCACTGCGAAAAATGTTCGCTTCGGATACTTGGACCCTGAGCCTCGGGAGTTCATTGCACATGCCGATTATGACACATGGATGCGGCGTGGAATTCCGAAGGCAGGCGACGTGATGTTTACGACGGAGGCTCCCCTTGCCAACGTCGCAGAGTTTCCGGGATACAAGGCCGCTCTCGGCCAGCGTACAATCACGTTGGTACCGAACTCACAACGTCTGGATAGCGCGTACCTGAAATGGCTGCTGCTATCACCGCCAGCGCAGGCCCTTGTACACAAACACGCGACCGGTTCGACGGCGAAGGGCATCAAACAGACCACGTTCAGAAAGTTGAAATTTAACGTTCCCGCCGTGAATGAGCAGAAGCGAATTGGCGCGACGTGTGGCGCGATCTGGGAAGCGGTTACCTGTGCACGCGCTTCCATCGATCAGCTGAGGAGAACAAAGGCCAGCTTGCTGCGGGACCTCCTGTCCGGTTGCGTCAGGGTGCCAGCATGAGCGAGTATGGTCTCGCTGAGAAGCCTGCGCTCGATGCTCTGACGTCGATGCAATACGAGCGCCTGTCGCCCGAGGCCGCCATGTCGATGCGGCAGGAGGGTAATCGCGTTCTTCTGAAGCCGGTGTTGATATCGGCCCTCCAACATCTGAACGACGGCTTGGGTGCCGAGGATGCCGAGGCGATCTACAACGATCTCTCCACCCTGTCCGACAACGAGGAATGGCAGAGACGGCTTCGTGGCGCTTATTCCCGTCGGCTTTCCGGCGAAGCCCGTGACAAGCCCATCACCCTGATCGACTACAAGCGGCCTGACAGAAATACCTTCCACGTCGTCAACCAGTTCCGGGTCGAGGCACAACGCCCCCGTATCGCCGACATCGTGGTGTTCGTGAACGGCATCCCGCTGGTGGTGATCGAGGCCAAGTCGCCGATGAAGGCGACTGACCGCTCCGGAGAAGCCTTCGAACAGATCAAGCAGTATGAGCGGGACATTCCGCGTCTCTTCTATTCCAACGCCTTCAGCATCGTGACGGATGGAATGGCGACGTTCTACGGTGCAACGGGGTCAACGTCCCAGTTCTACGCGCCGTGGCCGGACCCTTGGCCGCGTCAGCGGGCCGAGTTTGCAGACGACCTCAGCAAGGACCTCTGGTGCCTGCTGGAGCCATCTCGTCTGCTGGACCTGTTGGCTCACTTCATCGTCTTCGAAACCGATCCGGAGACGGCCAAGCGCATCAAGAAGGTCTGCCGCTACCAGCAGTTCAGGGCGGTCAACAAGGCCGTGGACCGAGTGGCGGATGGCGCCAAGAAGAAGGGGCTGATCTGGCACACGCAGGGATCGGGCAAGAGCCTGACCATGGTCTTCCTTGCTCTCAAGCTGAAGACGCACCTGACACTGGATGCGCCGACGCTCCAGAACCCCAACATCCTGATCCTGACTGACCGCATCGATCTGGATGACCAGATTTCCAAGACCTTCGTCGCCTGTGGTCTGCCGAACCCCAAGCAGGCCAGCTCGGTCACAGAGCTGCGTGAGGCGGTAGCGCGGGGCGGGAATGGCCAGATACTGCTGTCCACCATCTTCAAATTCCAAGGATCGAAGGCGCCGATCCCGAACTCCGAAGACTGGATCGTGCTGGTGGACGAGTGTCACCGCACGCAGGAGAAGGACCTCGGCGCCTTCCTGCAGGCCACACTTCCGAACGCCCGGTACTTCGGGTTCACCGGCACGCCTATCAAGAGCAACGACAAAGACACCTATGCGCGGTTCAGCGAGGCCAGTGAGGGCTATCTCGACAAGTACGGCATCGACGACGCTGTGCGGGATGGCGCCACCGTGCCGATCCTCTATGAAGGCCGGAAGACGGATTGGTCGATCAACGAAGCCGAGATCGATATCCTGTTCGACCGCTGGTTTCTCGATATGCCCGACGACAAGCGGGAGAAGCTCAAGAAGAAAGGCGTCAGCCTCGCGCTGATCGCCAAGCACCCGGAGCGGGTCCGGCTGGTGGCGCTCGATGTTTGGGAGCACTTCAAGCAGGTCTGCCGTCCAGATGGTTTCAAGGCGCAGATTGTCGCCGTGGATCGTGAGGCGGTCGTGCTATACCGCGCAGCGCTGGCCGGAGTGATCGTGGCCGATCTTGTGAAGGGCGGAGCGGATGCAGCCGCTGCTCAGGCAACTGCCGATGCCATGATCGCCTGCGTGTTCTCCAAGAGCCAAGAAGATGACAAGCCCTCGGAAGACGCCGACGTGGAAGCGGCCCGGACCGAGCTGCGGGCACATTATCTCGACGGTGATGCCGAGAAAGACGCCAAGAAGAAGTTCAAGGCCCACGGCGTCGAGCCCAGCTTCCTGATAGTCTGCGACAAGCTATTGACCGGCTTCGACGCGCCCATCGAGCACGTCATGTATCTCGACAAGCCGCTGCGCGAACACGGCCTGCTACAAGCCATCGCCCGAACAAACCGGACGTGTTCGGTGAAGCGGTCCGATGGGTCTGTGGTCGAGAAGCCGCATGGCCGGATCGTGGACTATATCGGTGTGACGCATCATCTCGATGAAGCGTTGGCGTCATACCGCGCCGAAGACGTCGAGAACGCTCTTCGAGATATCGAAACCCTGCGACGTGACCTCCGTAAGGATCACGCCAGCTATGCCCGCCAGAAGAAGCTACTGGGTCTGGATGGCATGGACGAGAAGACAGCGGCCTACGCGATGGAGAAGTTGGTTTCTGGTGGTCGTGAGGACCACTGGTTCGAGCTGCAGCGTCTCGGTCGGCAGTTCGTGCGCACCTACGCTGACCTTTCACCCGATCCCGCCATCCTCGACTTTACCACCGAAGTGAAATGGGCGGCGACGTTCCTGCGGCTCGCTCAACAGGCCATCACCAAGGATGAAAGCCTCGATCATCGCAGCTACTCCGGCAAGATCAGGGATATGCTCGAGGCGCATGTCCATGTGACGGGTC
>JAVBYB010000035.1 GCA_030824255.1 bacterium | reverse complement strand
TAAACATAGAAACAGTCGATCGGCGCGTTGGGATTGCCGGTAAAGGTCTCAAGCTCCGTGGAGCCATCCGCCTTCACGACCGTGGCGTCCATGTTCACCTCGCACGGATTGCCCGACAGCCCCGGCCTGCACAGCCAGTTGGCGGGGGTGGAATAATCGGTCCGCCCCGCCGCCACGGATGGCGGCGCGACAGATGCGACCGAAGCAGGGGCGTTCGGCGTTGGTGCGCGAAGCTCGCTTGCGATCGTCGGGCTGCGGGGAATCTGCGGCGCGGAGCCCGCGAAATCGGGACTGAAGATACAGCCACTGGTGAGTGCGGCGGTCGCCAGGGCAAGCGCGCTGGCCATCAAGGGGCGGTTCATGAATCTCTCCCGGATATTCTGGTGCACTCTGGCGCGCCACGGGAAAGCTTGTCCAGCCGTCTCGCCTCAGTCGGGGTTGGCGTCGCCGCAGCGGGTGGACTGGGTTTCGCGAATGGCCGCGGCGCGAGGATCGTCCGCGTCGATTATGTGGGCCGCGAAGGTGCGACTCTCCGTTGAGGCGAAAAGGTCCTCGAGGGGACCCGCCGCTGCCTCGACCAGGAACACGTCGATATGGCGGCCCCGGATCGCGCCGCCGCGATCGCCGGCGAACAGGTAGCCATCGTGCACGTAGTTGGCGCCCTGATAGGTGAAGGCGCGTCCGCGCAGTTCCGGCACGAAGACGACGCTCTCCAGCGGGATCAATGCAGGATCGACCGCGATTGTGCGGAAGGGCATCAGAGGGTGATTGCGCACGCCGCAGCCAAGCGGATGGTTCACGGCCATGAAGCGCGCGCGGCGCGTGGCGTTGCGCACGCCTTCGGTCAGGCTGCCGAGCCACTGGTCGCAATTGGCCTGCTCGGGTCCATTGGCGTCGACGAATACGTAGGCCTTCGCGATGCCGCCCTGCGAGACCGAGACGGAACCCTGGAGCGCCGCCTCGCACCAGTCGCGATGGCTCAGCGGCGGCGAGATCGGCTCGCCGCTGCGGCCCAGCAGCGGGAAGGCGGCGGAGATCGTCGCGGCGGCGGGCTTCACTTCTGGCGTGTGGTAGTGCGTGGCCCACAGGCGCAGATTGGCGCCGAGCGTGTCTTCCGGCGGCGGCCCGAGCGAAAAACCCATGGCGCGTTCATAAGGCGTGAGGACCGGGGCTGGCGGTAGCGGCACTGCAGCCTCATCTGGCACAGACGCTGTGGCGCAGGCGGCGAGGCCAAGCAGCACGGCGAACCCGATGCGGCGCAAGTGTGAGACGCTCCCGTCCACTTCCGGCGCCGTGCGCGCGGCGGCGATGGCCATCGCATCGGCAATCGCGTCGGCGTCCGGGCGAATTACGGCTTCCCGTCGCCCGCTGGCGACAGGTTCGGCCTTGAGGCCCAGCTCGGCCTTGAGCCCGCGTATGTCGGATACGTCCTTCATGGTACCAGCGAAGGGGGCAGAGCGGTTAGGGAACCGTTACCGAGCCCTTTTGAGCCTAGATGCTGCTCGCCTTCTTGCGCTTCCGGCCGGGGCGATCGGAGTCCTTGCAGACTTCGTCGGCCGCATCGTGCAGGGCGACGGCCATGGGATGGTCCTTGTCGACGACGTACGCGTCGAACGTACCGCGTGCATTGGAGCGCACGATCTCTGGCAGCGGATCGACCTTGGCGTCCTCGACGAACATGTCGATGTGCCCGCCTTCGATGGCGCCGCCCGTATCGCTGGCGATCAGGTAGCCGTCATGAGTGTAGAACTCGCCATTGCTCCAGAATGTCTTGCCGCGCAGCGTGGGCACATAGACGACAGTGCCCATGCGGATGCGCTGGCGGTCCACCGCGATCGTGCGGAAGGGCATAAGCGGGATCGTGCGAACGTCGCATGCCTGCGGGTGATGGAAGGGCGCGAAGCGCGCGCGACGCGTGGCGTTCTTGATGCCGGAAGACAGGTCGCCGAAGTAGCGGTCGCAGACGACCTGCTCGGGGCCGCCGCTGTCGACGAACATGTAGGCGGTCGGCTCTTTCTTGCCGTCATCGACCCAGACCGAGCCCTGCATGGCGGCGTCGCACCAGTCTTCGGTGGAGAGCGGCGGGGAGACGGCATTGCCGTTCCGGTCGATCAGCGGCTTTGCGGCGACGCTGGTCCACGACGGACGCACGGTCGGCATGTGGTAGTAGGTCGCCCACAGTTTCATCTTCTTCTTGGTGGGCAACGCCTCGTCGGCGGGCGCATCCAGCATGAAGTTGAGCGCCTGCTGGGTCGGGTGCATCTCCGCGCGGCCGAGTGTGATGTCCACCTCGGTCGTGCCGGCGAATGCTGAACGAAGAGGCGGGCCCAGGAAAATCGCGGCGGCTGCAACGACGAGGGCAAGGGCAAGGAAAAGGCGTTTCATCAAATTCCCACTGCCGTCCCGCCGCCCCCCGGCAGAAGCCCGCGAAGTGAGGCAACAACATGGCAGTTTCAACCTGTGGGTGCAATCGGTCGCAGGGTTCCGTTAACCTATTGGCCGATCGGCGGCGGCTGACGCGGCGTCTTGGGAAGTTCGGGGTGATGGTGCGCCCAGCCGGGCGCTGAATCCGTCCAGATGCTGAGAGCTGGACGGGCGATGGATGTGTCGTCCAGCGTGCCGGCGCGCAGGATCACAAGTTCCGGGCGCGCCGCTGCTGCGCTGGTGACGGGCGTGCCACAGGTGGCGCAGAAGCCGCGGATCATGCGGTTGCCTGAATCCGCTTGCGAAACGAATTGCGTGACCGGCCCGGTGAGCGTCACGCTCTCAACGGGGAAGATAACGTTCACTGTCGCAGAGCCCGACGCCCAGTACTGACAATCGCGGCACCAGCACTGCCGCACAAGAAGCGGCGGCGCATCTACGCTGTAGCGCACCGCCTTGCAGAGGCAGCCGCCGGTGATCGGCAGGGCAGGTTGGCTCATGTCTCGCCCCACTGGATGCGATGTGATGTCAGACGCCGGAAGGGGGATAGCCGAAGAACGCCAGTTCATCGGCAAGGGCGGTGTTGATCGCAGCAATAGTTTCGGGCTGGAGCTTCCTGAGGTGATCGCCCGGCGCAACGTTGCGCACGTGCAGCTCGATACGTTCCCGTTTTTGCCGCGCCGCTATGGTGGTGCGATACTCCTCGATCTTGGCCTGCGCGAAGGCGGCGACGGCGGCAGGGTCCGGCGTCAGTCCGAAGCCATCGAGGACTTGCGAGAGCCACACATCGAAGCGAAGCACCATGTCTTCATAGCGCACCAGCGACCAGTGAGGCCGCGCGTCAAGCATCGCGCGATAGCCAATCAGTCGCTCCTTCATGTCGCCAAGGCGCTGCAGGGCAAACTTGTCGACGCCCATGGCCTCCCACCGCTTTCGTTCGGCGTCGGCGATGCCTTTGTGGCTGAAGGTGAAGGAGTAGAACATCGACGTCAGCGCATCGCGCGGATCGCGCACCGCAATGATGCCCCGCGCGTCGAGATCATCCGGCAGCACGATGGGGCGGCGTATCGGCCCGATGAGGCCATCGAGATGTCGGCCCGTCGTCTGCCACCAGTCGGGGTCGTTCTGGGTCGGCTCCGGATATATCCGGAACGATCGCTTGCCGGGATCATCCGTGTTGTTCGGAGAGTGGTGTGGAAGATCGACGGCGTCGGCGAGCCAGCCAAGATAGGCGTGCAGCGCCATGCTGCCGGCCTTGTGGAAGGTGAAGGTCAGGTATTGCAACGGACTTCCCTAGCGTCTGCGGCTCTGGCCGGTATCGGCGCCCGGATTCCAGCTGTCAAGTTTGCGGCCGGCCCGAACGCTCGTTCAGGCGACTGCCACGATCGCGTCCAGCACATCGCCAAGGTCTGCAATGGTCTCGTGCGCCGTGCGGTCGCCCTGTTCAACCGGCATCGCCAATGCGTGTGAGGTCACGCCATGCACGATATTCAGCAATGCGCGGCGATCTATGGGCTTGGCGAGATAGTCGGTCATGCCCATCGCGACGAAGCGCTCTCGGTCTCCGTCCATTGCATCCGCCGTCAGCGCGACAACAGGCAGCGTGCTCCACGCCCGCTTGCTTGCGCGGATCTGGCGGATCGCCTCGCAGCCGTCCATCACCGGCATGTGCACGTCGAGCAGGACGAGATCGAACGCCCGCTCATGCAGTCGCTCCAGCGCCTCGGCCCCATTGCCGGCCTCGACGATATCCGTGCGCAGACTGGCGAGGAAGAGTTTCACCACCTGCCGGTTGGTCGCGTTGTCATCTACCAGCAGGATGCGAAGCGGGGCCTGGCTTGCCGGCATCGCCTCGACGATTTCAGCAGCGCGGGTCGGAGCGCTGCGGCGGCGCGAGGATTGTGCGGGGAAGGTGAGGGTGAAGGTCGATCCGCGCCCGGCCTGGCTCGACACCAGCACATCCCCGCCCATCATGCGTGCCAGTCGGCGCGTGATGGCGAGACCAAGCCCTGTGCCGCCGAAGCGTCGTGTCGTCGAGCCATCGGCCTGCGTGAAGGTGTTGAACAGGCGGTTGATCGTTCCGGCATTCATGCCGATGCCGGAATCCGCCACTGTGATGGTCACAAGCTGCGTACCGCCCGCGGACGGGGCAATGTTCCAGCGGATCGCAACCTCGCCGGCAGAGGTGAACTTCACGGCATTGGAGAGAAGGTTCGCAATACACTGATGCACGCGCACGCGATCAAGTTTCAGCCAGGTCGTGCCCGCACCGTCGCGCGTCAGGGTCAGGGCGATGCCTTTTTCATGCGCGCGGGGCGCAAAGAGGCTCGCTGCGCGCTCCAGCATCGCGTTGAGATCGCTGTCGACCGGTGAAATCTCCAGCTTGCCGGCCTCGATCTTGGAGAGGTCGAGAATGTCGTTGAGCAGGGCGGTCAGCGTTTCGCCTGACGACAGGATTACATCCAGCTTTTCGCGCTGGTGCGGCGCGAGATCATCCATGGCCAGCGCCTGCGCCATGCCGAGAACGCCGTTGAGGGGCGTGCGGATTTCATGGCTCATGGTTGCCAGGAATTCAGACTTGGCGCTGGAGGCCGCCATCGCCTTTTCGCTTTCCGCCGCCAGACGCTCCGCCAGCAGGGAAAGATCGCGATTGCGCTGCTCCGACACGGCCACGGCGGCGCGAAAAAGTTCAAACGCGCCCGCAAGGCCCGCATAGTCGCCCGCCGCATCCACCATCACGATGCCTTCGAACAGCGCCTCGCGCGACAAGGGCGCGATCAGGTTGGAAACGTCGGCAAGCTCCATGTCGGCGCGCACGACGATGGGGTGGGGGTTCATGACCAGCGATGCGGGCCTGCGCTCCCAAAGTCCGCCAGTCTTGCGCAGCGCGTTGAGCCGGTCGCGGGTGATGATGCCGATCGGCCGGCCATTCCGCACGACCGGGAAGGTGTCTATGCCTTCGGCGTTCTTGAAGCGCACGGCGACTTCGCCCGCGAGCGTGTCGGGCGAGACAAAGCTCACGCGTCTTGCAATGTCACCCGCTCTCATGATCACCCACCGCCGACTGATGCGGCGTGGTCATGTCCTTACGGCACAGAGTTGAAAGTCACGTAAATTCAACGTGCTGAAGATTCAGGCGATGCTGGACGAAGAGCAGGCGCCCCGATCTCAGCGCGTGATGGCGCCGGCGATGGCAGCTTTCGCCGCCAGCACAGGGCTCATCAGGTGTGTGCGGCCGCCGCGGCCCTGGCGGCCCTCGAAATTGCGGTTCGAGGTGGAGGCGCATCGCTCGCCGGGCGAGAGCACGTCCGGGTTCATGCCGAGGCACATGGAACATCCCGGTTCGCGCCACTCGAAGCCGGCATCTAGGAAGACCTGATCGAGTCCCTCTTCCTCGGCTTGCGCGCGGATAAGACCGGAGCCGGGCACGACCATGGCGCGCACGCCCTCAGCCACGTGTTTGCCTTTCGCGACATCTGCTGCGGCGCGCAGGTCTTCGATGCGTGAGTTGGTGCATGATCCGATAAATACGCGGTCGATCTTCAGGCCTTCGAGCTTCTGGCCCGGTGCGATGCCCATGTAGGCGAGGGCACGCGTCGCCGCCTCGCGCTTCACCGGATCGGCAATCTGGTCGGGTACCGGCGCGTTGGCGGTGATGGCGGACGCCTGCTCCGGGCTGGTGCCCCAGGTTATTGTGGGCGCGACGTCTTCGGCCTCTATGTCGATCACATCATCCCAATGGGCGTCGTCGTCGGAGAACAGCGTCGTCCAGTGCTGGAGGGCCGTCTCCCATTGCCCGCCCTTCGGCGTGGCGGGACGGCCCTTCATGTAGTCGAACGTGGTCTCATCCGGCGCGACGAGGCCGGCGCGGGCGCCGCCCTCGATAGAGAGGTTGCACAGCGTCATCCGGCCTTCCATCGACAGGGAGCGGATGGCTGAGCCCATGTACTCGATCACATGACCTGCGCCGCCATTGGTGCCGATGATGGCGATGAGGTGAAGCGCGAGGTCCTTCGCGCCAACGCCGGGGCGGAATTCGCCTTCGACGCGGACGGCCATGTTCTTCATCTTGCGGGTGCGCAAGGTCTGGGTCGCCAGCACATGCTCGACTTCGCTCGTGCCGATACCATGAGCGAGCGCGCCGAAAGCGCCATGCGTGGAGGTATGGCTGTCGCCGCAGACGATGGTGAGACCCGGCTGGGTGCGGCCCTGTTCAGGTCCGACCACGTGAACGATGCCATTGCGCAGATCTCCCATCGGGAAGAACTGGATGCCGTGTTCCTTCACATTGCGGGCAAGTGTTTCCAGCTGCTCGCGCGCCTCGGGGTCTTTCACCCCGTCCATGCCGAGGGCCTGGCCCTCGGTCGGCGTGTTGTGATCGGCGACCGCCAGGGTGAGGTCCGGCCTGCGGACACGACGCTGGTTCACCTTCAGGCCAGCGAAGGCCTGGGGCGTGGTTACCTCGTGAATGAGGTGCAGGTCTATATACAGAAGGCTTTCGCCCGTTGCGGGGTCGGTCGAGACGACGTGGGCGTCCCAGATCTTGTCGTAGAGTGTGCGGGCCGTGCTCATGGCGCGGGTTCTAGCGCGTCAGCCGCCGCCAGCACAACATAGCAGAACGCCCCGGGCTTTGGGCCCGGGGCGCTTTTGGTTCAGGCCGGATGACAGGCTCAGCCGTCATCTTCCTCGTCTTCGCGCAGGCGGTCGATCCCGATGTCGGTCAGCGAGGCATAGGCCGCGCTATCGGGCGAGTTGGCGTTCGGCAACCAGCGGACCGTGTAGGTTTCCGGGCAGAAGTTCGTGTCGAAGCGGACACGGAACCGGCCGACCGCACCGGCGCCTGCGATCGCGGTGGCGGCGCCGCCGTTCACGCGGACCAGCTGGCCGGCAGCGTTCGTGTACTGCACTGAAATCACGCCCGAGTTGGCGTTGAGCGTGTCGTTGTCGACGCCGCTGGCGTTCATCGTCGTGTGGATATGGCCGCTCGACTCGAAGCGGTCACCGACGTTGCAACGCGTGCGGAGAATGGAGACTTCGCGCTGGTTCTTGTTGAGGTAGAGTTCCGGCGTCACGTTTGCCATGCCGAACAGGAAGTAGTGGAAAGCCTGTTCGTTGACCCAGTTGCCGGTCGAGTTAAGCACGGGCAGCGCCTTGTTGCCGTAGTAGCCCTCAGCCGCATAGGCGCGACCGTTCATGTTGACGCCAGCCAGGTTGAGGCGGAAGCCCGCTTCATCCAGCACGTCGCCAGCCGCCATGCGGCGGTCCGTGATCGGGATCATCGCAGGTCCCGGCGCGCCGTCCGGCGTAGAGTTGCCGCGCAGATAGTTGCCAGGAGCGTTGCAGTTCGCCGACGTGCACCAGCTGGACGTGACAACGCCCAGGGCCACGTTTTCCGACGGCTCGGTGAACACGTCGTTCGCAATGATCTTGTTGGTCGCCGGATCCCACACGCCGATCACGATCGCCGTGCCGCCGAGCATGCCGACCCGCGTGCGTCCCGCCAGCGTGTCGCCACGGAACCACATCTGGTAGCTCATGTTCTGCTCACGACGGTCCGTCGTCGGCGAATGGATGAACGTCGCTTCGTTCACCTCGACCTGCATGCCCATCACGGTGAGCGTGCGCGTCGCGTTGGTGTAGTTGTCGAAAATGCCCTCGAGTTCCACCTCGACGGGGGCGGCCTGCGCGAAAGCAGGCGCAGTAACACAGGCCGCTGCCGCAGCCATCAGTGCATATTTGATCATGTTAAAATTAACCCCACTCAGCCGCTAGATTGGCGCGGTCCAGCCTGGAGTTAACATACAGTAATGCGATAAAATGAAAACAAGATTCGCTCCGTTGTTGAGTTTTAAGAAGGCCAACCTGGAACTCTATGCATATGCAATAAAGCTCAAAAACAATAACATATACGGGGCTTTTTGAGGAACTTGCGAAAGTCTGACGTATCAGAATGATGCGGTTTTCTGTCACGCGCCGGAGAAGTCTGACGACAGTCTGATTAAACTGTCAGGCGAGCGAATTGAGCCGCGAGAGTGTACTGTGAAATTCTACCAGTGTTTCCTCGAAAATCTGGCGCACAGGCTTCACTTCGGTGATCCGGCCCGCAACCTGTCCGGTCAGCGCTATGCCAGCTTCGAGATTTCCCCCGAAATACACCTCCTGGGTGCGCGCGAATTCGCCGAAGATGTTGGTTGAGCCCTCGTCCGCCAGGCGAGTTGTCCGCTCTGTACGAAGCGCCCGGAGAGCCGGGCCAGGGCCTTTCCGGTTGAGGAAAACAGTGTCGGTCGCATCGGCCTTCACGATGGCGTCCTTCCAGTTCTGATGCACGGGGCTTTCGGCCGAGGAGAGCAGGCGCGTGCCCATCAGCACCCCTTCCGCGCCAAGCGCGAATGCCGCCGCCATCGAGCGCCCGTCCGTGATGCCGCCCGCGGCTACCACCGGAATGTTCACCCGCTCGCAGACCTGCGGGATCAACACCATCGAGGCGACGTCCTTCGGGCTTTTGAAGCCTCCGCCTTCACCGCCTTCGACAATAACGCCATCCACGCCCGCTTCCACAGCCCGCAGGGCTCCGGCGAGATTTGGCACCACGTGGAATACGGTCAGTCCGGCCCCCTTGAGGAGGGCGGTGTATTTCATGGGATCGCCTGCCGAGGTCGTGACGAATTTCACACCTTGGTCGATCACGAACTGAACGATGCCGGGGTCGCGCACGAAGGCCTGCGCCACATTCACGCCGAACGGCTTGTCCGTCAGCGTTCGCATCTTCACGATCTCCTCCTTGACCGCATCGAGCTCGCCCGACGACGTCTCGATGATCCCCATCCCGCCGGCGTTGGAGACGGCTGAGGACAACTGGGAACGGGCGATCCAGCCCATCGCAGCCTGGATGATCGGTTTTTCGATGCCGAGCATCTCCGTGACGCGCGTGCGCAGGCTCATAGCGGCAATCCCAGATAAGGCAGGAAAACGAGCAGGCCGAGGATAACGGCGGTGAAGGCCGCCACCAGTACTGCCCCGGCGGCAACGTCCTTGGCGGCTTTTACCGATGCATGGAATTCGGGCTGTACCACGTTGCACAAGTGCTCGAACGCGGTGTTCACGATCTCCGCGACCCAGACGAAGCCGATGGCGAAGATGATCCAACGCCAGTCGTAGAAGGAGAGATTCATCCATATGCCTGCCGCGATGACGGCGATCGTGGCGGCGAGGTGGATCCATGCATTATGCTGCGTCTTCAGCATGAACTTTAGCCCGCGGAAAGCGTAGCCGAAGCTTCTGAGGCGCGCGATGAAGCTGAACATGAATGGCTGTCCCCTTCCTGACCGTCAGCATCTGGCGCGAGCCGCCCCTTTGTTGCAACCTTTCGCGATGAAACACTCAGTCCTGATCCTTACTCTGGCCGTTGCCGCGTGCGCGCCCGAAGCCCCGCCGGCGCCGGCCGCCGAAACGTCTGTGGCCGAGGCCCCGGCCTCCGTCGAAAAGCCCGCCGCAGATGTCTTCATGGCCCGCCTCAATGAGCTGTGCGGGCAACGCTTCGTCGGCAAGGTTGTCTCGACCGACGCCGCAGACGCCGACATGGCCAGCGCGCGCCTGCTGATGCATGTGCGGGACTGTTCGCCGACGGAGGTGCGCATTCCCTTCCATGTTGGCGAAGACAAATCCCGCACCTGGGTCCTGACCCGGACAGAGCAGGGCGTCCGCCTGAAGCACGACCACCGGCATGAAGACGGCACGGAGGATGTGCTCTCCCAGTATGGCGGCGACACGGCCGCTCCGGGCACGGCGACACGTCAGGAGTTTCCTGCGGATGCGTTCTCGAAGACGCTCTTCGAGACAAAGGGCAATCCGGCGTCCGTCACCAATGTCTGGGCCGTGGAAGCAGCGGATGCGCTCTTTGCCTATGAGCTGCGGCGGCCCAACCGGTTCTTCCGGGTCGAGTTCGACCTGACGAATCCGGTGGCGGAATAGGCCGGAACCTGTGTGAATCCGGACGCGGGTTCTTGAGGCCGTCTCGAACGATTTCAAATGCTTGCGCGGATCGATTCAGACAGTTCCGGACGCGTGCGTCCCACACCTCATGGCCCGCGCACATGATGCGGTATGAGCAACACGACCAATCTTGTGCTTCCGTATCTCGCCGTTGGGCAGGCCCAGAAGCACGTCACCGTCAACGAATCGCTGCGCCGGCTTGATGCGCTGGTGCAGCTTACCGTCATCTCCGCCACAACGGCGGCGCAGCCTTCATCGCCCGCCGATGGCGCGGTCTACATCGTGCCCGCCGGCAAGAGCGGGGCGAACTGGTCCGCCTATGCCAACTGGAGCCTTGGCTATTATCGCGATGGCGCGTGGGAACAGCTGACGCCCCGCGAAGGCTGGCTGGCCTATGTGAAGGACGCCGATCAGCTTCTCTGCTTCGACGGCGCGGCGTGGACAGGCCTGTCCGCCGCCATGCGCCTGTCAGCGACAGACCGCATCCTTGGGCGCTCGACCTCCGGCGCGGGGCCTGCGGAGGAGATCGCCTTCACGGCGCAGGCGCGAGCATTGTGTGACGACGCCTCGTTTGCCGCCATGTGCGCCACGCTGGGGACGTGGCGCGTGGTCGACCGGGTGTCCGTGGCCAGCTCCCATACGGGCAGCACAGCGGAGACGGCGCTTGCCACGCTGACCCTGCCGGGCGGATCTCTGGGGCCGAATGGCGCGCTGCGCATCACGGCGGTGTTCAGCTATTCCGGCACGGCGTCCGCCAAGACCATGCGCTGCCGCCTTGGCGGGTCAGGCCTGTCCGGCGCGCAGGTCGCAAACCTCGCCTCGTCCTCGGCCAGCTCGATGCTGCTCCAGCGCATGATCCAGAACCGCAACGTGGAAAACGCGCAGATCGGCCCATCCGCCACAACGGGCAGTTCGTTCGGGCCAAGCTCGAACGGCATCTTCACGGCGTCGGTGGACACGTCCGTCGATCAGCCGATCGTATTCAGCGGCCAGCTTGTGACGGCCGCCGAAACGATCGCGCTGGAATCCTGCCTGCTGGAAGTGGCCTACGGCGCCTGACGCCTACCAGACGCCGCGCCACAGGCCGTTCGAAAGGTACTGGCTGAGCGTCGGCGCATAGTACTGGTTCGAGGGCAGGGTGCTGGGCGGCAGCGGAGCAGCGTCGCCGTTCAGCACCTTTGCCATCGTCTCGACCACCAGCTCCTGGCTTTTTGCTGCCATGAGCGTCATGTAGGTCTGCATGTTGTCGTTGGCGGCGACGGGGATCTGGTTGGTCGCCAGCACGGCGCCAGTGTCGACGCCCAGGTCGACCAGATGCAGCGTCACGCCGAAATGTTCGGGCTCGCCATTGGCCAGCGCGAAATAGCCGCCATTGATGCCGCGATAGGCGGGGTTGATGCCCGAATGATAGTTCACCACCGGACAGGCGCAGCCCTCCAGCAGCGGCTTGTGCAGCATCCCCGTCGAGGCGACGAACACCGCGCGGGGCTTCAGCGCGCGGATCTTCAGGATCGTGTCGTGATCATTGAGACTGTCGACGTCGAAGCGCACATGCGCGGGCGCCGGGTTGGCGTCGCATTCGGCCTGCAGTTCGGCGAGGCGCGCGCGCGACAGGGGCCTGGTGACCTTCGCCACCAGTTGCGCTGCCTTCATCGAATAGACTGCGCCGTCGCCCAGCTTCTTCCTGCGCCGTTCCCAGAAGACGTCGGCGCTCTCGCCGCGCTCCACGATCACCGGGAAATCGCCGAAGCGCTTGCGCAGCGCATTCACCATTGTCCAGGCGTGCGGCGCATCACCGACCAGCGCGATCAATCCAGCAGTCATCGGCGAAAATCTCGGCAGTTGAGCGCCGGAGGCTAGCAAGGCTTGGTTAGAGTCGCCGGAACAGGATCGATGAAATTCGATGAGTCGCTCAGCGCGTCATCTCCGCGACGAGCGTTTCGATCAGCTCTGCCGCCCGCATAGCGCGCGCGAGCGGCGCGCCTTGTCCCGCCCACTGCGCGCCAAAGCCGAACTCGCCCTTGGCCGTTGCTGCGGCGTGCAGCGCCTTTCCGGCGTCGTAGGCGATCGGATAATCGGGCGGGGCGATCGCGCCCTGCGTTTCAGACAGGGCGGTAAAGCGGTTCGAAAGCGCGCGCGCGAGCCGCCCCGAGATAAGGTTCGTGAGCTGCGTGTGGCGCCCGCCGGCGCCCATGAGCGCCTTCTTGTAGGCTTCGTCCGCGATGGATTCCGGGCAGGCAATGAAAGCCGTTCCCAGTTGCGCGGCCGCTGCGCCGAGATCGAGCGCGGCGCGGATGCCTTGTCCATCCATGATGCCGCCCGCCGCGATCACTGGAAGCGTCGTTGTGCGCACAAGCAGGCGTGTCAGCGCGATGGTTCCAAGTGCTGCGTCGGGCGCTGCGGGATCGAACATGCCGCGATGGCCGCCTGCTTCAATGCTCTGCGCGACAATGGCGTCAATGCCTGCCGCTTCGATCTGGCGCGCCTCGTCAGGATTCGTGGCGGTCGCCATCAGGTAAATGCCCGCGCGCTTCAGTGCGGCGATCGCATCGACGGATGGCAAGCCGAAGTGAAAGCTCACGACCGGCGGCTTCGTCTCGAGCAGCATCGCCAGCATATCGGGGTCATCGGCAAAGCTGGTGTAGATCGTGCGCAGCGTCTTTGGAGGTTCGGCGCCGTAGTCGGCAAAGCGCGGCGCCAGGAAGTTGAGCCACGCCGCGTCCTTCATCGCATCCGGCTTTGGCGCCTTGTGCACAAACAGGTTGACGTTGAAGGCGCGTTGCGTGCGGGCGCGCGTCTCGTCGATCATCGCCTTCGCGCCGGCAACCCCGGCGGCGCCCACGCCGATGGAGCCGAGCCCGCCGGCATTCGACACCTCAGCCGCCATCAGCGGTGTCGAGACGCCCGCCATCGGCGCCTGGATGATCGGATAGCGGAGGCCGAGCTTTTTCAGCATGGCCCAGTCGTGCCTCAGCCCGGCCTGTCGATCAATCGCAGCCATCGCGTTCGCCGTCGAACAGCTTGAAGATCAGCGTGGCGTCCGGTTCGGCGCTGACGGCCCAGATCGCCAGCCGGTCATTTCCGCCTTCGGCGAACAGGAAGTTGCGCGAGGGCGCTGGCCCCGCATAGGCCGCGAGCTTGCCGCGCGCCTGCGGCCGCGCCCAGTCGAATGTGAGCCGCGCGGGATCTATCCGCGTGTGCTCGGACTGATCCGGCATGTCGCGCGCCTCGAACGTGGCCGTCGCGCCAGAGCGAGCAAAAGCGAAAGTGGCGCTGGTGATCCAGTCGCCCGTGCTGACGTCCGCCATCTGGCCGGTCAGCCGGTCATCATCGGGCAGCAGGCGCAGGAAGGCCTCGATCTTGCCGCCCGGCGATTCCTTCTGCACCCAGCAGCCGCGAACAAAGTCGATGTCCAGGTCGGTTGGCGCGGGCGCTGGCCAGAGGCTGCAGCCTGACATGGCAGCCATCGCCGTCGCAGCGAGCATTTTCCGGACATGCGCCATGCGATTTCCTTTCCTTGTGCCGCGCCTTTGCAGACCGGACGCCAACCCTGCTAGGCTCCCTGCCTGACCGGGAGCGTTTCCATGTCCGTATCCGAAGCTTTCATTCGCGGCATTCCCAAGGCGGAGTTGCACCTTCATATCGAGGGCTCGCTCGAGCCCGAGCTGATGTTCGCACTCGGCAGGCAGAACAAGGTCGATATCCCGTTCAAAAGCGTGGAGGAGGTTAGGGCCGCCTACGCCTTCTCCAACCTCCAGGATTTTCTGGACATCTACTATCAGGGCGCGAATGTCCTGCAGACCGAACAGGATTTCGAGGCGCTGGCGCTGGCGTATTTCGAGCGGCTGCATGCCGATGGCGGCGTCCATGCCGAAATCTTCTTCGACCCGGAGACGCATACGGATCGCGGCCTGCCATTCTCCGTCGCCATCGAGGGCCTGCTCGCTGGCATGAAACACGCGGAGGCGAAGTTTGGCGTCACGTCGAAACTCATCATGTGCTTCCTGCGCCATCTCGACGAGGACTCATCGTTCAGGACGCTGAAAGCAGCGGAGCCCTATCTGGACCGTATCGCAGGCGTTGGCCTCGACAGTTCCGAGAAGGGCCATCCCCCGTCGAAATTCGCCCGCGTGTTCAGGGCTGCGAAGGAACGCGGGCTGAAGATTGTCGCCCATGCGGGCGAGGAAGGTCCGCCGGAATATGTGCA
>JAVBYB010000525.1 GCA_030824255.1 bacterium | reverse complement strand
TCAACGGTGGTTTGGATAAAGTGATCGGCAAGGCCACGAGCGGTTTGGGCGACATCACGGGCGACGCCAAGCTCCAGCTTGAGGGCGCCGCCAAAGAAATCGGCGGGCATGCCAAGCAAGCCTATGGCCGCGTCATTGATGGGCTCGATGGACTGGCCGATAAAGCGCCGCCAGAAATCCGCGATCCTGCCAAGCGTGGACTGGAGTTCGCTCGCGACAAGCCGTTGCTGACTACAGGTCTTGCCGTCGGCGCGGCGTTCCTGCTGAGCCGCCTTTTGCGGCGCTAGCGCGCGAAGCCGGACGGTCGATACACCCGCACAGCTACAAAATAGACGACCTCCACCGATGCGTGGGGGTCGTTTTCGTTAATGGGCAATCAGAACCGGTCGAGCAGGCGCTGGAGGTAGTCGAGTTCTTCGCGTGTGAGCGCGCGGTTGCCAGCGCGGCGGCGGATCTCGTCAAGGATATCGCGGGCTTTCTGGCGCTCGATCTCGTCGGGGATCTTCACATTGTCGCCGAAGCCGGACTCGCCATTGTTCAGGCGGCCGAGGATGTCGCGCTGGTCACGCTCTTCGCGGGCGTTGGGGTCGTTCTCGTCGCTGAGTCGGGCGAGTTCGGAGGAGCGGTCCTGCAGGGAGGACATGGCCTGCTGCTGGGCTTCGCGCGCGGCGGCGAAGTCTCCACGGCGGAGGGCTTCCTCGGCGCGCTTCTGCATTTCGATGGCGTTGCCGAGCAGGCGGCGGGTGCGGTCGTTCTCCTGGCCGTACATGCCGTCGCCTTCGACGCCCGGGCGTCCGGGCTGGCCGCCGGGGCCGCCGCGATCGGCCTGACCCTGCCCCTGGCCCTGACCTTGCTGGCCCGGCTGTTGGCCTGGCTGGTTGCCCTGACCGCCCTGACCTTGTTGTCCCTGGCCGGGTTGTTGACCCTGACCCTGCTGTCCTTGGCCCTGCTGTCCCTGGCCTTGTTGGCCTTCGCCCTGCTGACCCTGTCCCTGTTGCTGCTGGCCGCCCTGACCCTGCTGGCCCTGTTGTTGCGGCTGACCGCCGCCGGAGCGCATCTGCTGTTCGAGACGCTCACGCTGCTGGCGCTGCTGATCAGCGAGCTGCTGGCCGTTCTGGGCGCCGTTGCGCTGCGCTTCCTCGGTCTGGTCGTTGAGGTCGCGCTGATCGTTGAGGGCCCGGTTGGTATCCTGCAGCGCGCGGTTGAGGGCGCGGCTCATCGGGCCGTCTTCCGGCGGCTGACCGCCCTGACCGCCGCGACCCATCTGGATCTGCATGTTCTGCATCTGGTCGAGCATGCGCTGCATGTCGTTCAGAAGCTGGCGGGCCTGATCGCGCGCGCCGGTCTCGGCGAGATCGCGCAGGGCCTGAAGCATCCGGTTGAGTTCGCTGTCGCCCATCTGCGGGCCGCCGCCCTGCATGCCGTCCTGTTGCTGGCCGCCATCCTGATTGACGTTGCCGTTGCGCAGCGCCTCGGCCATCTGAGCGGCGAGATAGTTCTCGATGGCCTGCTCGTACATATCCATCAGGCGCTTGATTTCTTCTTCCGACGCGCCGCGGCGGAGCGCTTCTTCCAGCGCGCGGCGTGCAGCCTCAAGCGCTGCGGAGGCATCGGCGAGCGAGCCGTATTCGGCGCGCAGGGCGATGTCCCATAGCAGGCCTTCAGAGCTTTCGGCTTCATCGCGGGTCGATGCCGTCTCGATGATGCCCCGCGCATTGCGCAGGCCCATGAACACGACCGGGTCCTCGAAATAGTCTTCCGGGCGCCACGTGATCGCATCGAGCACCATGACGGAGCGCTTCACTTCCTGCGGCGCCCAGCTGAGGCGGTTGGCGGCGGCGGTGGCGAGGGCATTGTAGCCACTGCCCTCGACGGCGGTGAAATTGTCGGCGCCATCCGGCGTCTTGTAGTCTTCCCAGTTGCGCAGGAGGACCTGGCGCGCTTCCTGCGCCATGCGGGCGTTGGACTGGAGGAAGATTTTCTCGGGTAGGCGGTAAGCGACGGGCTCACTTTCCGCGATCTGTCCGGCCGCGTCGGTCGCGCGCAGCTTCACCATCACATCCAGGCCAGCCCAGCGATGGCGAACGAGATCCTGGCTGTAGTCGCCTTCCTCTTCCTTCGGGGAGAGTGTGGCGGTTTCGATCGGGATCGCGTCCTCGACCACGCCGGCGCTCTCCGGCAGGTCGGTGCGGATCGCAACGAGTTCGAGCTTTTCAACGCCGTAGTCGTCGGCGAGCTGGTATTTGAATTCGGTCCGGTCGCCATCGCCCAGTTTCGGCGGTTCGACGAAGGAGACGGTCGGTGTGAGATCGTCAACGATGGTGAAAGGGAAGCTGGCGCGCTCGCCCCAGAAATTCACCGCGATGCGCATGTCTTCCTTCACGACGACGCGGGCCTCATAGGCGGCGTCGATGCCGGGCTGCGGCTCGAGCGAGACGGCGCCGCCATCGTTCGGCATCACGCCGATCTGCGGACGGCCGGGGCCGATGATGCGGATGGTGACTTCGGAGCCTTCCGGCGCCTTGGCGGCCTGACCGGGGGTGAGCACGAAGGGGGCGGAGCCGGTATAGCCCGGCGGGGTGATCCACGCCTCGATCTTCAGCGTGTGGGCGCCGAACAGGGCGCCGTAATCCGGGAAGAGACCCTTGCCTGTCCGATCCAGCACGGCGGCGCCGGCGACGACGCCGGCAACAACGAGCAAGGCGGGGGCGGCGAACCGAAGATAGAACGGGTCAGCCTGTTTCCAGTGAGGCGCGACATCGATCCTGCCCTGTTTGAGAGCCAGGGCGGCCATGCGGTCGCGGTGTTCCTGCCAGAGCGTCCAGCCAGTGGTGTCGGCCTTGGACGGGCGGTCGGTCCAGACGGAGAGCGGGCGGCCCTCGATGGAGCCGTCGATCAGGTCGCGCGCCTCGTCTTCGGTGGGGCGATGCCAGACCTTGAAGCCGACGAGGACGAGCGTGAGCAGGCCGACCCAGAAGACGACGCCAACGGTGGCCTGAATTTCGGGCGGAAGGGGTGTGTAGAGCCCGGTGAGCCAGAAGACCGCAAAGCCGGTAAACCAGAGGACAGCCGGAAGGGCCGAGCGGACGAGGGACGGCCAGAAGAGACGACGGCGCGCCGAAGCAATCCGGGCGTCCAGCTTCTCCCTCAGGCCAAATCCGTCAGCCACTTGCGATCCAATCCGGCGCCCGTTCCAGGGCGATCATTTCCTCGAAGGTTGGCCTGCGGCGGATAACAACGCAAGCATCGCCCCGCACGAGGGCCTCGGCCACCAGAGGTCTCGAATTATACTGGGACGACAATGTGGCGCCGTATGCGCCCGCCGTCATGAAAGCCACCAGATCGCCCTCCTTGAGGGGGGGCATGGGGCGATCCTTCGCGAAACGATCGGTGCTTTCGCAAATTGGGCCAACAAGATCGACTGCGCGGCGGGCGGAACCCATCTCTGGCGTGCGGACGGGCAGGACTTCGTGATGGGCGGCGTAGAGCGCCGGGCGCATCAGGTCGTTCATTCCGGCGTCCAGGATGACAAAAGTTCGCCCGTCGCGCTCTTTCACGTACTCGACCCGGGAGATCAAAACTCCGGCATTGCCGGCAATTAACCGTCCAGGTTCGATGACGAGCTGGACGTCCAGGTTGCCAAGAGCCTCACGGACCTGCCGGGCATAGATGATCGGGCTGTCGGGATCTTCGCCGTCCTTGTAGGGCACGCCGAGCCCGCCGCCGAAATCCACGCGGGTGATGTTGAAGCCACGGTCGCGCAGGCGGCGGGTGAGGGAGACGACCTTCTCCCAGGCGGCGCGCATGGGCTCCACGCGCATGATCTGGCTGCCGATGTGGACCGCGACCCCGACCGGTTCGATGTTCGGCAGGCGGCTGGCTTCCTCGTAGAAGCTCTCGGCCTCGTGCCAGGCGATGCCGAACTTGTTCTCCGGCGTCCCGGTGGAGATGTGGGCGTGGCCGCCAGCCTCGACATGCGGATTGACGCGGAAGGCGATCGGCGCACGCTTGCCCATCTCTTCGGCGATACGGGAGAGGCGGCGAAGTTCGGGCAGGCTCTCCACGTTGAACTGGAAGATGCCTTTGGACAGGCCGAGGCGCATTTCCGCTTCGGTCTTGGCGACGCCGGAAAAGACGATGCGGTCCGCCGGGATGCCGGCCTCAAGGGCCCGCAGGAGTTCGCCGCCGGAGACGACATCCGCGCCGGCGCCGACCGAGGCGAGGGTGGCGAGGACGCCGATGTTGGAATTGGCCTTCACCGCGAAGGCGATCAGCGTCTTGCGATCGGCGAACGCGTCCGCGAGCACCTGATAATGGCGACGCAGGGTGGCGTCGGAATAGACGTAGGCGGGCGTTCCCAGTTCGCGCGCGACAGCCTCCAGCGAGACATCCTCGCAGTGCATGACGCCATTGCGATACGCGAAGTGGTGCATCGTTCGATTCCAGCCGTTCCCCAGTCAGGCGAGGTAGCGGATGGCGGCGCCTGTGTCACCCCGCAAGGGATCAGGCGGTCTGCTATTGCGGCGTGCCCGGAGCAGGCGGGATGGTCTGCGCGTCGAGGGCTTCGCGTTCGGCGGCGGCTTCGGCGCGTTCGCGCTCTTCGCTGGCGGCGCGCTCGGCCGCTTCGGCGTCTTCCTGCGCCTTGAGTGTGCGCGGGTCGTTCGGGCCCTCGTTCGGCGGATTGCCCCAGAGGGGAACCGGACGCTCAAGGTCGCCCTGCAGGCCGCAGGCGGCGAGAGCGGTCAGAGACAGCAAGAGCAGTAAGGTTGTGCGCATGGGCGGCACAATCCGACGCGTCGGGGGGCGGGTCAAGTTCGGTGGGCGCCGCTGATCCGGAACGACCTGCCGATGCGTACATTATCCAGCGAAACCTGGAGACTTTGCATGGCCAGCCTGATCGACGCGCACCCCGGCAAGGATGGATCCGCCGGTCCGGTGTGGGATCGGGCCAACATGCTGGGCCTGACGCTAAGCATCGTGCTGCCGCTGGCGGCCGTGCTGATGGGGAACGGTCTGCTGTTTGCCCTTGGGGACGTCGAGAACCCTGACTACGCGGCGGTTTCGTGGAATCCGCCGGGTTGGCTGATCGGGGCGATCTGGTGCGTCATCTATCCGTTGTGGGGCGCTGCGCGGTGGAAGACGGCCACGAAGGACGATCCGCGCGCCAGCCGCTCGATGTGGGTGGCGGCGCTTATCGTGTGGGGGCTGTTCTATCCGGTGGTGACGGCGTTCGTGGATACGACGGGTAGCGCCATCGCCAACGGCTTCTCGCTTTTGCTGGCGATCATGGCGATTATCCGCGTGTGGCCGGTGTCGATGGCGGCCGTGACCATGATCGCGCCGTCCATCCTCTGGCTGATCGTCGCGAATGCGCTCGGACTGCAGGCGCTCGAGATGGCGCGCTAGCGATCAACATAGGCGACAAAGAGCAGGTCCGAGGCCGCGAGCGCCATGCGGATTTTTGCGGGCAGCTCGCGATCGTTGGATTCGGCGTGCAGGTTGATGATGAACTGGGTGAGGGTGTCCAGCCGTTCGGATGACAGGGGCAAGGTGCGGCGGAAGCCGAGATAGCTCGCGCCGATGCCGAACAGGGCGTAGCCGAAGGTCTCTTCGAGGTGGCGGGCGAGGACGAGGTTTTCCATCGGGCTGAAGTCGCCATGGAAATAGCCGTTGGGAAAGGCGGCGACCGTTTTCCACCCGTGTGAGACGGGCACCGCCTGAATGTAGATTTCCCTGTGATCGAGGATCGCGTCAGGATTGTCCTGCAGGGCGAAGAAGGATTGGCGGTCTTCGCCGCTCCACCAGAGGCGGTTGCTGATCTGGTCCAGGGGCACGGCGCTGGCGGCCTTGACGAGGCGATCGAGGCGGACGGCGAAATCAGGCAGCGGCGGCGTATCGCCTTCGCCAATGATTTCCTCGTCGTTGCGAGCCGGATCGAGATCGTTGGCGTCTATCGTGTGGCCCGATGTGTAAAAGGCCTGCCCTGTATCATCCAGCGTGGCGAGCATGCGGGCGCCGGGATGGGAAGCGGCCTTCTCATCCATGATCGAGAGCAGGCCGCTCATCGTCGTGACCCCCTCGCAATGGTAGCCGGTGCAAAGCAGCGGCACGAAACTTGTCTCTCCAGGAGCAAAGGAAGTCACTCGTGGCGTCGCGTCGACCGGCATCCTGCCCCATACCATGTCAGTGCATTCTGCACATGCAGGCGGACTGGATATTTACGGCGAAGCCATCTTTCTCGTAAGCGACGGACACATATTCTTTTGCTTGTCGGAGGCGCGCTTTGGGGCCTTCCCGTCTTCAGCGGCCGCGGTATGGCAGCATCCTGATCAGCGTGTTGTCCTTCAGCAGATAGTGGTGAAATAGCGCTGCGGCGGCGTGCAGCCCCAGCAGAAAATATCCCAGTGTGCCTCCAGTTTCATGCAGATCCTTGATCTGGTCGGCAAAGGGTTCATTCGGTCCGGTCAACGGCGGCAGGTTGAGCCCCCAGAATGGGATGGGATCGCCTTCTGCGCTGAGAATGATCCAGCCGGCGATCGGCATCGCAATCAGCCAAGCATAAATCGCGAGGTGGGCGGCGATCGACAGCACGTGCAAAAAGCGAGGCGGCTCCGGCGCGATCGCCGGCGTCTTCCAGACGAATGCGCGCAGGCCCGCACGCAGGAAAGTGGCGGCGAACACGCTGAGCCCGAGCGTGAAGTGCCAAGCCTTGAGGCCTTCACGAATGTCGCTGCCCCGTTGGTAGTTTGTCCGCAAAAGAATGCAGACATAAGCCGCGATCACGAGCAACAGAACGAGCCAGTGCAGCAGGATGGCGCTGTTTGGATAGCGCTTCTGTGTGGCGACATCGCTCATGAGAATCTCCTGACGCGATGCAGCACACGGTATTGATCGCAAACACCGATTGATGTGCGTCAAGTTCTCTGGGAATGAAAATGCGGGTGAGTAGCGCTTGCGCGTATCTGTAAGCTGTTACGTGGCCGACGAGCCTCCCGGTGTCAGCCCAGCTTCGTCTTCCAAGCCGCCACCTGCTCGCGCACACGCGTTGGCGCGGTGCCGCCATAGCTTTGGCGTGACGCCACGGACGCATCGACCGTGAGAACGGCGAAGACCTTGTCTGTGATGCGTGGCTCAAGTTGTTGCAACGCAGCCAGCGGCAGATCGGGAAGCGCGATGCCTGCGGTCTCGGCGGCTTTCACGGCAGCGCCGGTGATGTGGTGGGCTTCGCGGAAGGGGATGTTGAGTTCGCGGACGAGCCAGTCGGCGAGGTCGGTCGCCGTCGAGAAGCCAGAGGAGGCGGAGGCGCGCATGCGCTCCATGTTCGGGGTCATGGTGGCGATCATGCCGGTCATGGCTTGCAGGGAGAGGTCGAGGCTGTCGAAGGCTTCGAAGGTCGTTTGCTTGTCGTCCTGCATGTCCTTTGAGTAGGCGAGCGGCAGGCCCTTCATGATCGTGAAGAGCTGGACGAGCGAGCCGATGGCGCGGCCGGACTTGGCGCGCACGAGTTCGGCGGCGTCGGGGTTGCGCTTCTGCGGCATGATGCTCGAGCCGGTGGACCACGCATCGGACATGCGCACGAAGCCGAACTGGGCGGAGGACCAGATCACGATCTCTTCGGCGAGGCGCGAGAGGTGTTGCGCGCATATCGCGACGCTGCTCAGCGCTTCAAGGGCGAAGTCGCGGGCGCTGACGCAGTCTAGCGAGTTTGCCATCGGGCGGTCGAAACCGAGCGTCTTCGCGGTCATGTGGCGGTCGATGGGGAAGCCGGTGCCAGCGAGGGCGGCGGCGCCGAGCGGCGACTCATTCATGCGGACGATGGCGTCGGCGAAGCGGCCGCGGTCGCGGTCGAACATTTCGACATAGGCCATCAGGTGGTGGCCGAATGTGACGGGCTGGGCCGTTTGAAGATGGGTGAAGCCGGGCATGACCGTGTCGGCGTGTTTTTCGGCCTGCGTCAGCAGGGCCTGCATCAGGCTGGTGAGCTGGCCGTGGCGGGTCTCACACGCGGATTTGACCCACAGACGGAAATCGACGGCGACCTGGTCATTCCGGGAGCGCGCGGTGTGCAGGCGGCCAGCTGGCTCGCCGATGATTTCCTTCAGGCGCGATTCGACGTTGAGGTGGATATCCTCCAGCGCCTTGGAAAAATGGAACTTTCCTTCGCGGATTTCCGACAGGACCTGGTCGAGGCCCTTCTGGATGGCAGTTTCGTCGGCTTGCGTGATGACGCCGGTCGCGGCCAGCATGGCGGCGTGGGCCTTGGAGCCCGCGATGTCTTGTTCGGCCAGACGCTTGTCCACGTCGATTGACGCGTTTATCGCCTCCATGACCTGATCAGGCATGGCCGAGAACCGGCCGCCCCACATCGCGTTGCCTTGAGGGCGTCCGCCCTCGGGGGTGTTGCTGTCCGGATTATTCGACATGGCTCTGAAACCCGTAATTTCCGCCGCGCTTCTCGCACTCTTCGCGGCGGCTTGCCAGCCGGCAGCAGAAACCCCGGCCGCTGGCGATCCGTCGGACACGCCGGACCTTGCGGGACCGCCCCTGCCGGCCACCAGCAGCCAGTTGGCCAGCTTCCGGACAGGCGAATTCGAGCGGCTGGACTTCGATGTCGAGCTTACCGCTCCCCCGTCGTCCTTCGTGGACGAGGCCAGCAAGCCCCACTCCTTCAAGGAGTTCGAGGGCAAGGTGCTGGTTTACAATATCTGGGCTGAATGGTGCGGCCCCTGCGTCGAGGAAATGCCCAGCCTGGCCCGCCTCCAGAAGGCTTTCGAGGGCAAGGATGTGGCCGTGGTGCCTGTGGCCTATGGTTTCGGGCAGGGCGTGACGCTGGAAAGTACGCTGGCCAAGTTCCGGGAACTCGTGGGGCAGGACCTGCCATTCTTCTATGACGGAGAACAGGTTCTGCAGTCGGAAGCCCAGACGGGGGCCCTGCCGGCCACCATCATTTACGACAAGACAGGCAAGGAAGTGGCCCGCCTGACGGTTCCGGCCGAGTGGGATTCGCCGGAGGCGGTGGCGCTGGTCCAGGCCGTTCTGGACGGAAAAAGCTGAGCGGGTAAACCGCCTTCACTTCAGCGCGAGAACTGCCTGCCGCGACGTCCCCGCAGCTTGTGGCGACGCGACGTTTTCGGCACAAACCGTAAGATAACTTACACAGCCGGCCTGAGAGCCGGTGTCCGGGGAGTAAAACGATGCTCAAGCTGCGCCATGCTTCGTTGGCGGCCATTATTGCGATTGCCGGGACCGGCGTCGCGTTTGCCCAGACGCAGAACGCCACGCCTGCTGTTGCGTCCGGTACAACGGGTCCCGCCATTGACCAGGCCGCGATTGCCGCACCGACGGTGGAGCCGGGCTACACGGTTCCCCGCCTCAAGATCGGTCAGCCGGATCTGACGGGTGTGTGGAGCAACGCGTCCAACACGACGCTGCGCCGCCCCGGCAGCATGAAGAATCTCGTGATGTCGAACGCGGAGAATGATCACGCCCGCGACAACAATCCGTCGAACATCCGCCAGGCGACCGACGACGGTCAGAGCGGCCAAGGCCTGCTGGACGGCAAGGACCTCGCCTCGGGTCGCGGCTACAACGCCTTCTGGATCGATCCGGGTTCCAGCTATGCCAACGTGAAGGGCACATGGCGCACGTCGTGGATCGTCGAGCCGGCCAATGGCCAGGTTCCGACCAAGCCGGGCAAGCAGATGAACCCCTACGGCCCGCGCCTCGGCACCGGCTACGACAACCCGGAAGAGCGCAACCTCAACGAGCGTTGCATCATTCTCGGCACGTCGGGCCCGCCGATCGGGAACTACCTGTACAACAACAATCTCCGGATCACGCAGTCGCCGAGTCACGTCGTGATCGAGAGCGAGATGATTCACGATGCGCGCATCATTCCGCTGAACGCAAAGCACGGCCCGAAAGAACTCGCGCCTTGGATGGGCGACTCGATCGGCTGGTGGGAAGGCGACACGCTGGTAGTCGAGACCGTCAACATGACGCGCGGCGGTTCAAGCGTTGCTGTGACGCCGAACGGCAAGATCATTGAGCGCTTCAGCCGTTACAGCGAAAATCAGGTGTTCTACGAGTTCGAGGTCCACGATCCGGAACTCTACACGCAGGTCTGGAAGGGCCAGATGGCGCTGAACCATCAGCCGGCGATGTACGAGTATGCCTGCCACGAAGGTAACCACGGCATGATCGGCATCATGGAAGGCGGCCGTCTGGCCGACAAGGAAGGCCGCAATATCCAGGAAGACGGCGACCGCGAAGAGTAATCGCCCAAACCTGATCAAAACGAAGCGCCGCTGCAGCCACGCAGCGGCGTTTCTGATTCTGGCGGCGCGGAACCCGGCCCTTTGCCTCAATTCAGCGCGAGGGCAACCGCGGCGGGCCCTCGTGACGCTTGTGATCCGTGGCCGATTTCGGCAACTATCCTCCGATAAGGACATGACCGGCAAAAGTCGGCGACCTTGGGAGGAGTTCAGATGATCAAGCTACGCCACATTTCGCTGGCCGCGATCGCCGCCGCGCTCGTCATGGCCGCGCCGGGAGTCGCTTCGGCGCAGGATACGCATGGGCGCGTGTTCGTACCGAACCAGACGCCCGCCAAAGAAGGCGACCGGATGGCGGCGGGCTATGTCGCGCCGCGTCTCTCGTTCGGTCAGCCGGACCTGCAGGGCGTCTGGTCGAATGCCTCCAACACGCGGATGACGCGTCCGAACCAGTTCAAGACGCTTGTTCTGAGCAACGAGGAAGAAGCGAAGGCGCGAGCCGAGAACCCCTCCAACATCCGCCAGCAGACGGACGACAACCAGAAGACTGAAGATGGGCTGCTCGACGGCAAGGATCTCGCTTCGGGCCGCGGCTACAATGCCTTCTGGATCGACCCGGGCACGACCTACGCCAACGTGAAAGGCACGTGGCGCACGTCGTGGATCGTCGATCCGCCGAACGGGCAGGTGCCGTTCTCGGAGGAGGGCCGCAAGCTGAGCCGCACCTTGGTGCGCGTCGGTCGCGGGCAGGGGTCTGGTTACGACAATCCCGAAGAACGGGGCGCCGGCGAGCGCTGCATCGTCGGCTTCGGCGGCTCTGGCGGACCGCCAATGATGAACGTGCTGTACAACAACAATTACCAGATCATTCAGAGCCCGGACCATGTTGTGATCGTGGTGGAGATGAACCACGATGCGCGCATCATCCCGCTGAACGCCAAGCACAAGCCGACCGTGCTGAATCCCTATCTCGGCGACTCGATTGGATGGTGGGAAGGCGACACGCTGGTGGTCGAGACCATCAATGTGAACCCGGAAGGCGGCGGGCAGGTACAGCTCTCGCCCAGCGGCAAGATCATCGAGCGGTTCACGCGATATTCCGACAGCCAGGTGCTGTACGAGTTCGAGGTTCATGACCCTGCGCTCTACAGCCAGGTGTGGAAGGGCGAAGTTGGCCTGAACTCGGTAGATCAGCAGGTCTATGAATACGCCTGCCACGAGGGCAATCACGGCCTTCTCGGCATTCTCGAAGGCGGCCGCGCCGCCGACCGCCAAGGCCGCGACATCCGCGAAGCCGGCGACCGCGACGAAGGCTGATCAATCGAGCCTGAAACAGAGGCGCCGCTGTGGAAACGCAGCGGCGCTTTTTTGTTGTGGCGATTGAAACGGAAAGAGGGCGGCGGATTGCTCCGCCGCCCTCTCCCGTCAGGCTTCCTTGCTCTCTGGGCTTAGAAGGACTTCGACAAGTTGATGAAGTAGGTGCGTCCGTAGAGGTCGTACTGGCTTTCGATGACCGAGTTGCCCTGGCGGAGATAGCCGGCATTGCTTGAGACCATCGGCGGCGTTTCGTCGAGCAGGTTGCGCACGCCGATGCGGGCGTCGAGGCCGAGATCCTCGAACTCGTAGCCGATCGACAGCGAGTGGTAGAACTTCGGCGGCGTCGACAGCACGTAGTTCACCGGATTGCCGAGGAAGGTCCAGTTCGAGCCGTTGGCCTCGACATAGTCATCGAGGTTCGACGTGGCGTCGACATAGCGCACGCCCCAGAACACGGAGAGCGGGCCTGACCGGAGGCTGGTGTTCAGGTTGCCGACCCATTCAGGCTGCCCCGACTCGCCGGCATTGTCCTCGAACACGCTACCTGGAAGCAGCTGCTCGCCAGACTCGAGCTGGCGCGAGGCGCGCAGGATGAAGTCGAGGTCGCCCCACGGGATTTCCATGCCGTAGTGCGCTTCGATATCGAAGCCGCGGCTCGTTTGCGAGGCGATGTTCAGGTAGTTGTTGCTGATCTCCTTGATCGGTCCCGGCGGGAGTTCACCCGGCTGTTTGCGGGTGAACAGGTTGCACAGCGGCTCGGTCGGGAAGTTCGGCGAGTCGTAGCAGTTGCGCAGAATGTAGGCGTTGGTGACGCGGCCAACCTGACCCTCGACCACGATATCGAAGTAATCAACCGAGAGCTGGAAGTCGCCGAATTCCTCCGGCGCCCAGATCACGCCCAGCGAGCGTGATTCCGACGTTTCGGCTTCAAGCGTGCCGAAACCGCCGCTGGTGTAGACCGTCGCCGTGATGCCGCCGGTGGAGAGCTGCGTGGGCCCGATACCGCCCGGGAATTTCGGGTCGTTGGCGCAGTTGTCGGCCATCCGCTGCGTGATGGTGTTGGCCAGCAGCTTGTTGCCCCAGTCGGCGCACGGATCGCCCGCCTGCGCGAACGAAGAGATCTGTTCGGCGAGGTAGAGCTCGTAGAGGCCCGGTGCGCGGAACGATGTGCCCTGGCTTCCGCGGAAGCGCAGCGCGTCGTTGACCGCCCAGCTGAAGCCCGCCTTCCAGGTCGAGTCGCCGCCATAAGAGGCCACGTCCGTGTAGCGGCCGGACAGCGAGATCGAGACTTCTTCGGCCAGCGCGACGTCCTTGAGCAGCGGCACCGAGAATTCGGTATACACGGCGCGCGTGTCGTCGTTGCCGGTCGTGATGCCGCGTTTCGTGGGGCGGCCATCCCACACTTCCTGATCGAGCCAGGGCTGCGCGGGTTGATCGTGGATGCTGTCATCCTGGTAGAGGAAGCCGAACACCGCGCCGACATCGCCAGCCGGCAGCGCGAAGAGGTTGCCGGTCATGTAGCCTTCGATCGTCGCCTGCTCGTAGACCGTGCGGCTGCGCGTCGAGCCCGTGAGGAAGTCGCGCTCTTCCTGCGTCAGGATGCCGTTGTTGAGGTCGGTCGAGTACCAGTTGACGTCCATGCACGGCACGCCGCGATAGCGCGTGAGCGTACCTTCGCAGGTGTCGCTGCGCAGCTCGTAGTCGGTGATCGCATCGACCCAGAAGATGTCTTCCTTGTAGACGCCGTCCGAGCGCGAGAACTGCGCCGAGACATCCCACGTCCAAGTCGGCATCGTCGGGCCGAAATCGCCCGACAGGCCGCCAACAGCGCGCATGTAATCAACCGACACGAACTGGTCGGCGTGATCGGTAATCGCGGTCGGGCTGAGGAACACGTAGTAATAGTCCATTGCGTCGTCGCGCAGGGTCCAGCCGTTCTGCACCGCGATCGGGTCGCCGAACACTTCGGAGCTGCCTGCGCCCGCATAGAGATACTGGAATGTGTAGATCTGGCTGTAGCCATCCTCGCGCGTCGAGCGGCGGTTGAGCAGGACTTCGCCATAGGCCTTCAGGCTGTCGGTGATGTCGTATTCGCCTGTCGCCACAACTGACATGCGCTCGATCTCGGGCGAGAGCGTGATGTCCTGCATGAAGGGGTGGTTGTAGGAGTCCAGCGCGCGCGAGTTGTACGCGTAGGGGTCCCACACCGGATCGACGCGGCCGCCCGTGATCAGGTTGCTGTAGCCGACGGGATACCAGCCAGCCGGATTGACGAGGCCGGACGGGGCGGGGTTGGAAGCGGAGAAGGGCAGCAGGTAGTTACCGAGCTGGCCGCTATAGTCGTACTGGTAACGGCCGATCGTGCTTTGCCACGGACGGTGGCGAAAGCCATCGACGTCCACCGGCGAGGTGTCGCCGCCATAGTCGTAGGTCCAGTTGTGGCCCCAGATCACGTCTGCAAGGCAGGCGTAGTCGTCTTCGATCGGGTTGAAGAAGTCGGCGCGCGTGCCGTTCTGATTGAAGAAATAGTTCTGGCCGCAGTAGAATTCTTCGCGATCGCCGCGGTCGAACTCTTCCTGCTTGAAGTAGTCGGCGGAGATGCGGATGTAGCCGTTCTCGAACTCCTGGCCCCATGTGCCGCTGACGGTGAGTTCCTTGCCCGCGCCGATCTCCGGATAGGTGTAGGCGATGTCGAAGCTGGAGCTGGAATCCCGCTTCGTGATGATGTTGATCACGCCGGCGATGGCGTCCGAACCGTAGAGCGATGACGCGCCTTCCTTGAGAATGTCGACGCGCTCGACGGCGGACAGCGGAATGACGTTGAGATCGAACGGACCGACGGAGCCGCCAACGCCCGCAGGACCTGCGCGACGGCCGTTCAGCAGCACCAGCGTGCGGTTGGCGCCGAGGCCGCGCAGCGAGATCGTCTGCGTGCCAAGGCCGCCTTCAGGCGCAGCCAGTGCGGACGACACTGCGGCGGTTGTCTGCGCAGAGCCAGATGCAGCGATGCTGTTCTGCAGCAGGCTTGCGATGTCGACGATGCCCTGCACGTCGGCGTCTTCGGCTGTGACAACCGTCATAGCCGAGGTGCTGTTGTAAGTGTTGGTCTGGATACGCGAGCCAGTGATGATGACGGTCTGGCTGCTGGTCGCGGCTGGTTCTTCCGGCGGCTGGACGGTATCAACGGTCGCTGGCGTCTGTTGAGCGAAGGCAAGACCACC
>JAVBYB010000097.1 GCA_030824255.1 bacterium | reverse complement strand
CTTTGGCCGGCATGTGGGCAGCTTGCCGCTGACGACTTCACCGGCCTGATTCGTAGGTTCAGCGGTCAGGCCATGATGGTCGTAGTCGGACTCGTGGCGGCTGGAGTCGCCCTGATCCTTACCCTCGTCAACTTTAGCCACCCGGACTGGTTCACGCCTTACGTGCAGCTTCTGTCATTGAAGGTCGCTCTGGCGGCATCCGTTCTTGCCCTCGCGACTTTCAACAAGCTGAGCTTGACCCCGCGGCTTCGCGACGAGGATGGGCGCGCCATTCGCGGCTTGCGCCGGTCGATCGTGTTCGAGATCGCGATCATCAGCGCCGTCCTGGCCACAACGGCGCTGCTGACAACGTACACGTCACCGCACACATGACGCACGCCTCCTGCATACGCGCCGGTAGGCAACGGCAGGTCTCAAGCGTAGCCCGCATCGCCAGAATGCTGTTGCTTCTCGCGGTCATCGTCCGAGCGATGATGCCGGCTGGCTTCATGCCCTCGGTCGACCGCGAGAGCGGGGTTATCTCTGTTGCAATGTGTTCCGGCGCCGGCGCGATCCAGACGCTTCATCTCGGCGATGAGACGCCGGAACCCTCCCAGGACGGCCGTCAGACCTGCACCTTCGCCAGCCTGTCAGCGCCTGCGATTGTCCAACCGACGATCGAGATCGTGGATGTCGGAACGATCGACGCGCCGCCTTCCAGCGCTTTCGTCGAATATGTTGCTATAATCGCCTCTACTTTTCCTCTCGGTGCGCCACCGACTGGGCCCCCAACAATCGTCTGACGCAGGCAAGCGGGCTCATCGCCCACATCCCAACGCGCGTTCGGAATACGCGCATGCTCAGGCGACGCACATGACACTCTCAAACTATGGCCAGGCCGTCACGACGACTGCCATGCTCTTCCTCATCGCCCTCTTCCTCTCGGCCCGCGCCCATGCCGATACGGTCTGGGCAGGCGACATCTCCATTTCGAACATCAACGGCCTACCGACACCCAAGGGCGCGGACATCGCCCATGTTTCTCTTGTCATCTCCAATACTGGCGCTGAAGGAGATGCGCTCGTCGCGGTCGACGTCAGCCCTGCGATCGCCAGCGCGGCAGGCTTCGATGCGCTTCCTGTTCGCGTCTATCGCGGCGCGAACCTACGCCGTTCGCAGCCGGTCTTCTTCGGTGCTGGACAAACCCGCCTGCTGGGGCTCGAGGATGTCCATCTTGTCCTCTATGACATCCAGGGACCCTTCGAACGCGGGATGCAGGTTCCCGTGCGTCTGACCTTCCAGAAGGCCGGCTCCGTTATCGTCATCGTGGACGTTGGCGGCCGGTCCTTCGAGACGGTGTCGTCTGAATCAATCGTCAACGAACCAGCGCTCTTCAGAATCCAGCAGCAGATCAAACCGGCGCGCGTTCGCATTGACGAACCGACAAGCGGCGCCGAATTCCGCTGCACCGACGGCAGCAAACTTGTGCTGTCGTTCGCAGGTGACGAGAGCGGCGTCTCGGCCCTCATCTGGTTGCACGGCGACCAGTACAAACTACCGAACCAACCGCCTGAACCCGGCCCGGTCCAGATTGTCTGGAGCGACGGCGATCACTCCCTCACCTGGAGCCCCGGCGTCCAGCTCATGTGGATGAACGGCGTGACGCACCTGATGTGCGGGCGCGGCGGTCATCATCACTGACTGACTTTTCATCAATCACATTTCAAGAATCGAAGTTCACCGATCATGTATCTTCACAACACATTTCCCCGCACGCGCATGTCGCGCCCATCGCTGCTCGTACGGACTGCCGGCGGCGCCGCACTCTGTTGGGCCCTGTCGCAACCGGCCCTCGCCCAACAGGCCAAGGACGAAAGTTGGGCGCGCGACGTCGTCGTAATCACGGGGCAGAGTGAGACGATTGCTGCGCCGAGTGCTGCCACCGCTACGCGCACGCCCACGCTCGTCGAGGAGATTCCGCAGTCGATCCAGACGCTCACGCGGACCCTGATCGAAGAGCAGGAGCTGCAAACGCTTCCGGGCGCTCTCACAAACGTCTCGGGCGTTACACCAACCAGCACAATGCAGACCGTGCTGATGGCGACGCTCATTCGTGGGTTCAGCGTCAACTATTACTTCGACGGCATGCCCACCTATCAACTACCCCCCGGCATCTCAGATCCCGCGACACTCATCAACGTTGAGCGCATCGAGGTGGCGAAGGGGCCGACCAGCACACTGTATGGCGGAGGATCGGGCGCGCCCCTGTCCGGCCTGATCAACGTGGTGTCGCGCGATCCGGGGGCGCAATTCGGTGGATCTGTCGGTCTGCGCGCAGGCAGTTTTGGCACGCTTGGAGTCGACGCCGATCTCAATATCCCGCTTGGCGACTCTGTCGCATTTCGCATCAATGGGATGGCGGAACAGGCCGACAGCTACATCGATTTCATCGACAGCAAGCGCTACGCGCTCTTTCCGACGCTGGCATGGGACATCTCGGCTGACACGCGCCTCGTCGTGCGTGGTCGATACAACCATCTTGAGCAGCAGGAATACTCTGGCGTGCCGTGGGAGATCATCTCGTCGATCGACCGCAACCAGTACGCTGGCGCCAGCGACGCACCGCGCACCGAGATCGAAAACAAGCAGGTGAGCGCCTTCCTGAGCCACAGGTTCTCCGACACGCTCGAAGCAACTTTCGCCTTGAGTCACTATGACGGCGCCTATGAGGAGTGGGCGTCGTTCCCCTACGGGCAGATCGGCGGGACACTCTACAACTTCGGCAATGGCTATCTGCCATCCGATAGTCAGAAGACGTTCGCGACGGCGAGCCTCGTTGCGCGTCTTGGCTCAGAAGGATTCACCCATCAACTCCTAGCGGGCGTCGACTTTGATGACACGGACTATTTCGGAGCGATGTATTTCAACCCGGCCTGGGCGACGCTCGACTATGCCGATGCCAATCCCACGGCGCCGTTCGGCCCTATGCCTCCGCTCTTCTTCGATCAGAACGACCGGCTCAAGACTGCGGCCGTGTTCGTGCAGGATCAGATCGGCATCGGTGACCACCTTGATGTCACGGTCGGGCTGCGCTGGACGAAGCTCGACATCAAGAGCGTCATCAACGACGGCTTCTTCGACTACGCCACTGACCGGACTGACGACAAGATCACGCCACGGATAGGCGTGACCTACGAAATAGTGGACGGAACATCGTTGTTCGCTGGCTATGCCGAGGGCTTCCAGGGCGTCGTCGGCGCCGGCTTCAATGGCCTTACCTCGCCAGAACCCGAGACCTCTCAATCCTACGAAGCAGGCGTCAAGTTCGCATCGCCGATCAAGGGCCTGACCGGTACGGTGTCCCTGTTCCAGATCACACGTCAGAACGTTGTGACGCCCGATCCGGTCATTCCGTTCGCCTATATTCAAGCTGGCGAGCAGCGGGCCAAAGGCGTCGAGATGGACCTCGTCTATGAGCCCAGTTCCGCGCTCTCCGTCCTGTTCAACTACGCCTACACCGATGCGGAAGTTAGCAAGGACAACGCGCTGCCCGTCGGCGATCGTCTACGCGCCGTGCCGGAACACGCTGGGCGCCTTGCCGTGCGCTACCGCTTCGAAGGGGCCCTCAGCAATTTCGAAATCGGCGGCGGACTGACCTACACGTCCGAGCGCGAATTGACGCTGCCCAACACGCTCCAGGTTGGAGACCTTGTGACCGCAGACGCGCAGGCCGCATACGATTTTGGCCCTGCGCAGCTCTCGGTCTCGATCGTCAATCTCTTCGATGAGGGCGGCTTCGAACCCTACCAGTATTTCGGCGGGACGTACGTGGTCCCGACACAGCCACGCTCGGCTTTCGTCACTCTGCGCAACGCATTCTAGCAATCACGCGGCCGACAGAGCCGCACCTCAGGAGGATCGACCATGATGTTCAAACCCAGGACTCGCCCGCTTCGTGCAGCCGCAGCCATCACTGCCATACTGCTGGCTGCATGCGCCGCGGCTCCGGCCATATCACAGCAATCGTCAGGAGTGGCGCCGGTCGCAGTAAGCGTCGATTTTGATGCTGCAATGCGCGGTCTGAGCTTTGCGCCCGCGACACTGGATGGAAACCTCGATGCGACCATGGCAGGCAATGGCATTGTCGACGCAGACGAGATGGCGCTTGTAAGCGCCATTCTAGGCGACCCGAAGCTGGACCTGCGCAGCAAGGGCGGCATCGACCATGGCGCTGTCGCCGCGGCGTACGCTCAGGCCGACGCATCGGCGAAAGCAGACTTCTCGAAGCTTGCGAGCCGCTATCCGACAGCAGCTACCGTCGGCGCGGGATATGCGATGCTGGGCGAGAACTCCCTGAAGTCGTACAGCGCGATGGCCGCGAGTTTCGGCGCACCAATGAAGGGCGACTATTCTCTTGCTGCGAAACTCGGCAAATATCTTGCACATGATGGGGACGCGGACGGTGATGGCGCAACCAATCGCGCCGAGTATCTCTCAGCCATCGGTCAAGGGCGGGCCGCCTACATCAAGGCCGCGCTAAACCCGGAGATCAAGCCCGATCCAAACCGGCAGGTTCAGTCGCCTCCTGTCGCGCCAGGCCGCAAGCTTGTCGGCGTCGTGCTCTATCCCGGTTTCGAGGTGCTTGACGTGTTCGGGCCCGTCGAGATGTGGGCCTATGTGCCTGACTTCCAGGTCGTCATGATCTCGCAGGATGGCGGCGCCGTACGCTCAGCCCAGGGTGTCTCGACGCTTTCGGACTATTCGTTCGCAAGCTCACCGCAGCTGGACATCATGATGGTCCCCGGCGGCATAGGCACGCAGACTGAATTGAACAACAACGCGATGCTGGACTTCATCCGCAAGCAGAACGAGAAAACGCAGCTCACCACGTCTGTTTGCACCGGCTCGGCCCTGCTCGCAAAGGCCGGAATCCTGAAGGGCCACAAGGCCACGTCGAACAAGAACTTCTTCTCGCTCGCTACATCTCAGGACCCGTCCGTCGACTGGCAGGGCAAAGCGCGCTGGGTCGAGGATGGAAAGTTCATTACATCGTCCGGCGTTTCAGCAGGCACCGATATGGCGCTGGGCTTGGTAGCAAAACTCTACGGGTCCGAGCGCGCAGGTCTTCTTGCACACTCGCTTGAGTACGAATGGAACAGTGATCCAACCAACGATCCATTCGCCGTCTCATATAAGCGGTCTCAGTAGATTGAGGTCTCGTAATTACTCGCCGCGCCTTCTAGCGGCCGGCGAGTAAAGACGCAGCCGATGAGCTGAACATAAAGGACGGATGGTCAACTTCTGGGTTGTCGATAAAAGTCTTGCGACGTCTCCAACCATCATGGTCGGGGCCACAGTCAGGCTTCACGCAGCACTCTAAGGATCGAGCAAGCGAGAACGAGAGGTGATTACGCGTTAATGATAACGTCTGACTAAGCGAGCTTGAGCGCTTCTGGGCTCCAAAGCTGCGTGATTGGGCAAGCCCGTCATTCGATTTGTGGCGATAGTCGGCGATAGATGGCGATAGATGGCGAGACCCCTACTCCCACTCGATTATCATCGATCCATCGCCATCTTTCGCTTTCGCTCGAACAGCTAGCGTTAGTTCGAATGTGACCGTCAAGCGCGCCGTCGAAAAGATTTGGTCGATCCGCGCGATCAAAATCGTCATGGCAAACCCTTCGTACATGCCAGCGCGGCGGCTCGACGGCTGCGTTCGAGTGCCGGCTCATACTTCGCCGGGGGACGCATTCACTGTCCGCCTCTTTAGAACGATGACGTCCGTCGGTTTCGGTGATTAGCGTCGTATTGAGCAAACTTAAGGCGCGCTCGCCCACGCGAACGCGCCATCCATTCAGCTGCATCTTTGTCACTTGTCGCAGAAAGTGTGGTCTACCGTACAGACACTTATCAGCTATTTGGACTACCCTCTAAACTGAAGCTTCGAACCTCGACGAATTCGCCGCATCGCTGGCGGATAGGTTCGGTTTGTTGTTAGGACACTCTGATGTCCGGCCCCGCACTCTAGGCGGTCGGCGCTCTAGCGAACGATGACAGCGCAGTGTGTGCAGCGGTTACTTGCATGCGAATTTGACGCGTGGAGACCCACCGCATGCCCGCAAATCACCACGCCGTGGTCTGGATTGATCACCATGAGGCGCGGATATTCCACTTCGGCCAGAGCGAGGTCGAACAACTGGTGATCCATCCCCACGACCCAACGCACCAAGTACATCACAAGGCCAATTCGATCGGCAGCGGCCATGCAGCGGAAGATCAAGCCTTTCTGCATGCCGTGACTACGGCAATCGCAGACGCGCGTTCGGTGCTTATAACTGGCCCCGCCAATGCGAAAACCGAGTTGGTCAAGCACATCCATCGTCACGACCCGGCGATCATCAACATCATCACTGCAATCGAAACAGTCGATCATCCAACTGATGGAGCGCTCGTTGCGTATGCCCGAAAATACCTCACCGCAGCGGATCGAATGAGACCATAGCTCGCGTCTGGTGACATTTCCCGGGCAGAGCCCGGGCAGAGAGAGTCATCGATGGCGCTCCCGCGGAAGACCGAAGAAAGTATCTATGCACACTATGCGGACGAATTGGGTACTTGCCGGGCTGACTCTCACTTGGGTCTGCACAGTCTCTTGCACAGGCCAACAAGCCGCGCGGGCGGAGGTGATCGGAACTCCTGAAGAGCCAGCCGTTGCCAGCTCCACCGTCGCTGTCGAGGCGGGAGCGAGTGGTGGCATCAAGAATTCAGAGCTCGATCCGGGCCAGATCGCAGAAGGCCGGCAGATTGCCATCCGAACCTGCTCCTCATGTCATGCGCTGGACAATGGTTCCACCAGCCCTAAGCCCGAAGCGCCTCCCCTCAAGTTTGTCCTGGCGCGCTACAATGAAGATGCACTCGCCACTCATCTAATTGAAGCAATACGGGTTGGGCATGGCGACATGCCGATCTTCGATTTCAATGTCATAGGCGCAGACGCGCTGATCGCTTATCTGCGTTCCATCCGCTCGCGGCATGACGAGCCATAAATTGACGACTTTGCAGCTGCTACTTCGACTGCACACTCTCGATGTAGCCGAGCAGTTCGCGGATTTCGAAAGGCTCGAAGATCCATTCAGGCATCGCCGGATGACCGGTAACAATGCCCTCAGCCAATGCCTCCTCCAGGCTGTTAATCGGATATCGCTCTGAGAGAATGCGGAACGGCGGCGCCTCCCTGAACGGACTGTCGCCTGTCACGCCGACGGCGTGGCAGGCCGCACACTTGTTCTCGGCAATCATTCGACCCGAGCTTATCTCCGCAGCAGTGACACTCGTCTGGTCTGCTTTGAAGTCAGATGCACAGGCCATCAACGCTGTGATGGGCGCCGCAAGTAGCAAAGCGCGCATGATCATTCTCCTCACTGAGTCTGATAGGCACAAGCCGGTTCGCCACGCTTACAGATAGCGAGCGCGAGCCGTCTGTTGTTTTGGGAGTAGTCGCAGCGGTAACGGACTCGCGTCGACTCTGTTCCGCAACACCAAAGATGCCGTCTGGAAGAGTCTCGGCGAAACTCGCCTTAGAGGCTGTCCTTCGAACCATAACGACTTATGTCAAACGATGACCCTTATCATGGGCTCAACCGACAACTGAAAGCGATGCACAATGTTCGATTGTGAGCAGCGCAGCGTGACCAAAAGCGCTCGCGTTCAACTGCGTGTAGGCGGCGAGGTACGGAGCCTCTTTACGCCGGCGGCCCGACTCGCGGCGGCTTGCATGCTCGTGTCTGCTTGCACTCCACTTTTGGACAGCGAAGCGCCTCCTGAGAAGGCGTCGCCGATTGATGTCGCCGCACCATCGCCCGGACGCAGCTATGCGGATGCAGCCTGTGCTGCATGCCACGCGGTGGCGGCAGGCGACCCGCGATCACCCAATCCAAAGGCTCCAACTTTTGAAGAGATCGCCAACGTGCCGGGCATGACCTTGATGGCGCTCAACGTTGCGCTTCATACCTCGCACAAGACAATGCCAAATCTGATCATCGAGCCGGATCGGATCGAAGACCTTTCAGCCTATTTGCACACGCTGAAGCGGTGACCCCGAAGCACCACAACCTGACGACCATCACTGCCGCCGCGGCAATCCTCACGCCCGATCAAACACCCGCAACAATTCCGCCGCGTCCCGTTTTTCTTCGGAACAGATCATGACTTACACAACCATCCATCTCCACCTTACGCCCTATCCCGCGCCGACATCGCTGGGCGCTATCGATTATGCCTGTGGGTTGGCAAAATTGTTTGAAGCAAAACTCAACGTCTCCAGCTCCCAGCTGGCCATTCGAGCGCCGCAAAACTGGATCGTGGGCGCGATGATGTCGACGATGGCGCGGGAGATCGAGACCATCACCGAGGCCAGGACCCAGGCGCTTGAGCTTCATGTTCAGCGTGAAGCATTGTTACAGGGTATCTCGGTCAAACTCGAGCATGTTTCGGAGCACTGGCCCGGCGGACTCGTCGACAATGCATGGCGGGGCCGCGTCGGCGACGTATGCGTCCTTGGCCTTTCGCCAGACAGCGCCGAGCCCCGCCTCTATGTCGAGGACTGGCTTTTCGGCGCGGGGCGTCCCTGTATCCTGTATCCCGACACATCAAAGCAGGCATTCTCCGCCGACAACGTTCTGATCTGCTGGGACTTCAGCAAGTCCGCCGCACGCACGGTCAGCGATGGCCTGCCCTTCCTACACAACGCCAAACGCGTTCGCGTCGCTGTGTTTCGAGGAGAGAAGGACATCCCGATCGATGACCCTGCGACGCCGTTAGCCACCTTTCTCGCGGATCACGGAGTTTCTGTGGAAGCCGAGGATGTCGTGATTGGCAAGCGCACAATTGGCCAGGCGATCGTCGAACACGCGGACGCCACCAAAACCAACCTGATCATGATGGGCGCTTTTGGGCATTCCAGATTGCGAGAGTTTGTACTTGGCGGGGCAACGAGAGACCTGCTGAACAAATCCACCATCCCGCTTCTGATGTCGCATTGAGCCCGAGCGACCACGAACTTGAGTGGCTCATCGGTTCGCGGATCGGGCATGCCGCGCATTCGAGAGGAGAAGCGGCATGGCCGGGGAACCTCTGAACGGATTGAGCACGGCGGAGGCGACGGCGCTCCTTAAGCTTCATGGCCCGAATGCACTGCGCCCGGCCAAATCCCGCAGCTTGGCGACGGTCGCGATCGGCACGCTGCGAGAGCCGATGTACATATTTCTGTTGGCCGCGGCATCCCTTTACTTGTTCGTGGGTGATCTTGGCGAGGGTCTGTTTCTTCTGGCCGGGGCCGCCCTATCGGTTGGGCTGGTGGTTTTTCAAGATGCGCGGAGCGAGCGCGCGCTGGCGGCCTTGCGGCAACTCGCCGAGCCCTTCGCTCAGGTCATTCGCGACGGAGTTCAGCAGCGTCTTGCGGCGCGAGAGCTAGTCCCCGGCGACATCGCTCTTATCATGGAAGGCGAACGCATCCCGGCAGATGCCCTGCTTCGACAGGGCGATGTCCTTACAGTGGACGAGTCCGCGCTAACGGGCGAGTCTGTCCCCGTGGCCAAGCGGCCGATGCTGCACAATCTGGATCAGGCCGATGAGGAGCATGATGCGAATGACAACACGCTCTTCGCCGGCACGATGCTGGTTGCAGGTCAGGGTCTGGCACAGATCACGCGAACTGGCGCGAACACGCACATAGGCGCCATTGGGGCGTCCCTGTCGGGTGAAATGGAGCGGACACCGCTTCAGGAAACAACCGGTCGCCTTGTGATCGTTCTAAGCGTTATCGCGGTCGTATTCTGCTTGCTGGTTGCGGTCGCCTACGGCGTCATGCGCGGCGACTGGATTGCGGGAGGCCTGGCAGGACTTACGGTTGCCATCTCGTTGCTGCCAGAAGAGTTCCCTATGGTGCTGGCGGTCTTCCTCGCCATCGGTTCCTGGCGACTGGCGCGCCATCAGGTCCTGGTACGCCGCGCTGCTGTCGTCGAAACACTTGGCGCGGTGACGATGCTGTGCGTCGACAAGACCGGCACCCTTACCGAGAACCGGATGACGGTTGGAACAACCTGGTCAAAGGGAAACCTGCTGGGGTCCGACATGGATGGCGCACCCGGAGAGGTAGCCAAGATTGCCCTCCTCGCTTCCGCAACCCACCCCGTAGATCCCATGGACCGAGCCGTTCACGCAGCTTTGGCGACGACAACAAGTCTCGTCTTGGCGGAGAATGGCGGGGAACCAACGGCTAGTTTCCCCCTGAGACCGGATCGGTTGGCGGTCATTCAACGCTGGCGTACCAACTCCGGGAACATATGGGCGGCAAAAGGCGCTCCAGAGGCAGTGCTAAAGCTTACCAACGCGCAGCCAGCTGAGCGGCGTGACGTTGAAACTGCATTGGCCGCAATGGCGGCCAGCGGAATGCGGGTTCTTGGCGTTGCGAAGGCGGCCGGTCCACCGAGCGCGACCGATGATCCGGAAGACGCGTCATTTGAGTTCGTTGGCCTTATAGGATTTCTCGATCCCCTACGCGCAGATGTTCCCGCAGCGCTTGCCGAGGCACGCGTAGCTGGCATCGACGTAGCAATGATCACGGGCGACTATCCGGCGACCGCCCTCGAAATAGCCCGGCAAGCCGGCCTCGATATAACCAAAGGTGTCCTGACAGGTCCCGAGATAGCCGCCCTAACAGCTGAAGAATTGACTGCCAGGCTCGCGACAGTTCGTATCTTTGCGCGGGTAAAGCCAGATCAGAAGCTCGCGCTGGTCGAGGCGTTCAAGGCGCGCGGTGAAGTCGTCGCAATGACCGGCGATGGCGTCAACGATGCTCCCGCGCTTGAACGCGCCCATGTCGGCATCGCGATGGGAAATCGCGGAACGGACGTCGCGCGAGAGGCGGCCGACCTTGTTCTGCTCGATGACAGTTTCCCGGCTATCGTCGGCGGTGTGCGGCTCGGCCGCCGCATATTCACCAACCTGCGAAAGGCGCTCATCTACGTGATGGCGATCCACGTTCCCATCGCGGGCGTCGCTTTGCTGCCAATCCTTTTTGGCATGCCGCCCCTGCTCTATCCGATGCACGTCGTCATGCTGGAACTGATCATCGATCCGGTGTGTTCGCTTGTGTTCGAATCCGAACCGAGTGATCGCAAATCGATGCTCCGCCCGCCTCGATCGATTAGCGAGCCACTGTTTGGCCGACCACAGATGATCCTCGCCGCTGTGCAGGGCGCCGTGCTGCTCGCCGCGGTTCTGGGCATTTACATCTGGAGTCTGAACAACGGGCTCGAAGAGAATCAAGCGCGTGCGGCTGGGTTCATCGTCCTCGTCATCGGGAACCTGGCACTAGCTCTTGCCGACGCGTCGGAATCCTCAACGCGCATATTCGACTCCCGTCACAATATCTTCTGGATCGTATCTACGATTGCTGGCGCCATACTCGTGGGGGCCCTGACGGTCCCATTCCTGTCGGAAATCTTCCGGATGGCGCCGCCCGGTGCGCTCGTCGTCACGATGGCCGTTTTGGTCGCTGTAGCGGCGGGTGGTTGGTACGGCGCAGTCCGGAGACTGAAGCCACGAGCGACCGGCAATCGAGCGCCACCATCGCAGCCTTCCAATAATATTGACCGGCAAGTGCCGGAACACGCCCTCGCTACGACAGGATCGGCACCGCGATGAATCGCTTGAACAGTAAAGTCGCCATCATCACCGGAGGAGCTCTAGGCCTCGGACGCGCCGGCGTCATGCGCATGTTGGAGGAAGGCGCGTCGGTTGCCATTCTCGATATCCTCGAAGATCAGGGCGAGGCTCTCGCAGCCGAGCTTCACAAACGCGAGCTGCCAGCGCGCTTCTGGCGGTGCGACGTCTCTAAAGAAGCCGAGGTCTCCCGCGTCTTCACCGAGGTCGCCGCGCACTTCGGACGGATCGATGTCGTGGTGAGCAATGCCGGCGTCTCTGGCGCAAACAAACCCACGCACGAGCTTACAGAAGCCGAGTGGGATTGGGTTCAGTCGATAAACGTCAAGGGTGTGTTCTTCTGCACCAAGCACGCTATCCCGCACCTGCGACAGTCAGGCGGCGGCAGTATCATCAATCTATCCTCGATCTATGGGCTAGTCGGCGGACCTGACATACCGGCCTATCACGCATCAAAAGGCGCTGTTCGACTGATGACCAAAACAGACGCCTTGCTCTACGCCGCAGACAAGATCCGCGTAAACTCGATCCATCCAGGGTTCATATGGACCCCGATGGTCGAAGCGCATTTGAAGGGCGCTGGCGACCTCAAAGCGGGGTGCCTTGCGACGGATGCTCTGCATCCGCTCGGTCACATGGGGGAGGCAGACGATATCGCCTGGGGCATGGTCTATCTTGCTTCCGACGAAGCGAAATTCATCACGGGCGCAGAGCTGGTGATAGACGGCGGATACACGGCTCGCTGAGCGCCCTGCCAATTCGGGACGCTCCTTCCCAAAAGATTCGTGCGGACAGACAATCATGACCACGCGCAATCTCTCGTCTTTGTTCGCGCCTAACGCCATCGCGCTGATCGGCGCGAGCAACCAGCCTGGTTCGGTCGGCTCGGTCGTTTCCCGAAACCTCTTTGCGGGTGGGTTCGACGGGCCGATTATGCCGGTCAACCCACACGAGGCCGAGATTCAGTCAGTAAGGTGTTATCGATCGGTGGGCGAACTTCCCGCCGTTCCAGATCTTGCGATCATCGCCACACCACCAGCTGCGGTTGCCAGCCTGATCACCGAGCTTGGCAGCCGCGGGTGTCGTTCGGCCGTGGTGATAACTGCGGGCTTCGACCGGGCCGCCAAGGCCGAGATGTTGGCGGCCGCCAAGCCGACCATCCTGCGTATAATGGGACCCAACTGCCTTGGCTTTCTGTCGCCAGTACGCGGCATCAACGCCAGCTTTGCCCATCTTGCTCCGGACGCCGGCGACATCGCGTTCGTAACCCAGTCCGGCGCGATCGCTACCTCAATGATCGACTGGGCCAGCGGACGCGGCATTGGATTCTCTCACGTGATGTCTCTTGGCGACATGAGCGATGTCGATTTCGGCGACCTTCTCGACTATCTCGCATGGGACACCGCGACCCGATCGATCCTCCTATATGCAGAGAACATCACCCAGGCACGGAAATTCATGTCTGCTGGCCGAATAGCGGCGCGCACGAAACCCGTCGTCATCGTCAAAGCGGGCCGCAGCTCATCTGGAGCGCGCGCTGCAACGTCGCACACCGGCGCACTCGCAGGGTCTGACATTGTCTACGATGCAGCCTTCCGAAGAGCAGGGATTCTTCGCGTGGACACACTTCGCGATCTCTTCGATGCCGCTGAAACGCTTGCCAGCGGATGGCGTCCCCGCGGAGATCGCCTTCTCATTATAACCAACGGCGGCGGGCTCGGCGTCCTCGCCGCCGACGCACTCGAACAGCAAGGTGGCCGTTTGGCGGTTTTGTCGGCCGCGTCCATTGCCAAGCTCAGTGCCGCTATGCCTGCTGCCTGGTCGCATGCGAACCCGGTGGATATTATCGGCGACGCATCCGGCGCCCGCTATGAAGCAGCGATCGATGCTGTCGCGGACGATCCCAGTTGGGACACCTTGCTCGTGATGAACTGCCCCACAGGCGTCGCCGACAGCACACAGGCAGCGGCAGCTATTCTGCACGCGCGCATCGGCAAGCCGGAGCGGCCATGGCTCGCCTGCTGGATGGGGGAGGCCACCGCAAAAGCTCCCAGACGGCTGCTCTCGCAGTCAAGGCTACCGAACTACGAGACGCCGCACGAAGCGATCCGCGCATTCATGCAGCTGGTCGAACACGCACGAAACCAAGCCTCTCTGCTTCAGGCGCCGATGGCGAATGTCGTGCGGCCTCCGCAGAGTGCGGAAAAAGTTCGCGCGATTTTCAAGTTCGTGCTCGACGAAGGCCGGAGCACACTTACTGAGCTGGAAGCCAAGGAAGTGTTGGCGAGCTATGGAATCCCCGTGGTCGCCACCAGAATGGCCGCCACGCCGGAAGACGCAGGGATCCTGGCAAAGGAAATCGGCGGCCGCGTCGTGCTGAAAATCCTGTCGCGTCAGATCACGCACAAGTCTGACGTCGGCGGTGTGAAATTAGCGCTGGAAGGCGAAAAGGCGGTCTCGCAAGCTGCGAAGGAAATGCACGCAGCGATCCTAAAGATCGCTCCCCAGGCAAAAGTCGATGGGTTCACCGTGCAGCCCATGATCTATCGACCGCTGGCACAGGAACTCATTCTGGGCGCCGTGGACGATCCCACGTTTGGTCCGTGTCTGCTTTTCGGACATGGCGGCGTCGCAACAGAAGTCATCGCTGATCGCGTGATGGGACTACCGCCACTTAACGACAATCTTGCGCAAGACATGATCGCGCGTACGCGCGTCGCTAAACTGCTTGCTGGCTATCGCGATCGCCCGCCCGCAAATCTCCCCGCCGTAGCTGCGGCACTGGTCGCCCTGTCGGATCTAGTCATCGAGTTCCCTGAGATTGTCGAACTTGACATCAATCCTCTCCTTGCTGACGTCGATGGTGTCATGGCCCTCGATGCCCGCATCATCGTGCAGCCGACCGTAGCCGGCGCCATGACGCGCCTGTCAATCCGACCCTATCCCGGCGAGCTTTCCCGCCGTGAGCAAGTGGGAGATCAGGCTATGCAGATCCGCCCCCTTCGCCCGGACGATGCAACCGCTCTTGCAAACATGATGCGGAGCACAGATGCCGACGACATGCGGCTGCGCTTCCACGGAACAATCGGTGGCATGCTCGATGAACTCGCCGTACGGCTGTCGCAGATCGACTACGATCGCGAAATGGCGTTCGCAGCTATTCTGCCCGACGGATCAATCGCAGGAGTGTCGCGGCTGGTGTTCGACCCGGAATATTCAACAGCCGAGCTGGCCGTTATGGTCCGGTCGGATGTCCAGAGCGACGGCCTAGGCCATGTCCTACTCTCGAGCATACTCGAGTATGGCAAGAGCCGCGGCGCGTCACGCGCCTGGGGGGATATCATGGGCG
>JAVBYB010000580.1 GCA_030824255.1 bacterium | reverse complement strand
CCACGCCTTCATGCTCACGGGCGTCCGCGGCGTCGGCAAGACGACGACCGCCCGCCTGCTGGCCCGCGCGCTGAACTACGAGACGAAGGATGTCCACCAGCCGTCCCTCAACCTGTTCGAGAATGCGGTTGGCGAGATTCACGGGCCCGCCATCATGGCCTCGCAGCATCCCGACGTGCTGGAGCTCGACGCCGCCTCCAACACCGGTATCGACAACATGCGCGATCTGCTCAGCGGCTCGCGCTACGCGCCGGTCAGCGCGCGCTACAAGGTCTACATCATCGACGAAGTTCACATGCTGTCCAATGCGGCGTTCAACGCGCTGCTGAAGACGCTGGAAGAGCCGCCGCCGCACGTGAAGTTCATCTTCGCGACCACCGAGATCCGGAAAGTGCCGGTGACGGTCCTCTCGCGTTGTCAGCGTTTCAACCTGCAGCGCTTCTCGACGGAACAGCTGGCTGACCATCTTGCGAACATAGCCTCGAAGGAGGGCGCGAGTGTCGCGCCTGAAGCCCTCGCGCTGATCGCCCGTGCCGCCGAAGGCTCGGCGCGCGACGGCCTCTCCATCCTCGATCAGGCGATCGTGCAGGGCGAGGGCGGAGAAGTGTCGGCCGAACAGGTTCGCGACATGCTCGGCCTTGCCGATCGGTCGCGCGTGCTCGACCTGATGGACCGCATCGTCGCCGCCGATCACAAGGCCGCTCTCAACGAAGCCAGTGCGTTGTTGGAACAGGGGGCGGATGCGCCGGTCCTCATCAAGGACCTGATGGATGTCGTCGTCGAGGTGTCCCGCGCGCAGGCTTTGAAGGACGCCTACGTCTTTTCCGGACCTACCGAGTGGGCCAAGCGCACCAGGGCGATGGGCGACCAGCTTTCGCCTGCGCAGTCCGCCCGCATGTGGCGCATGCTGCTGCAGGGCTTTGAGGATTGCGCCCGTGCGCCCGATCCGCCGGCCGCAGCGCAAATGGTCGTGCTGCGCCTCGCGGCGGTGACCAGCCTGCCATCGCCTGAAGACGCGGCGCGGATGCTTGCGGCCGGGGCCGCTGTGTCCGGCCCAAAGTCCCAGCCTGAACCGCAACGCGCGCTCGAGCGCGCCGAAGCCCAAGCTCCCACATCCGTCAGCGCGCCGGCTCAGCACCAGGAAGACGATCCCGGCGAAGTCGTGCGCCTGTCATCCCTGCGCGAGATCGTGGCCGAGCTTGAGGCGCGCCGCGAGATCTCACTGAAATACGAGATCGAGCGTTTCGTGCGCCCCGCTGAAATCGACTTCGGACATTTCAGCTATGCCGCTGCGCCAAACGCACCCGCCAACCTGTCCCAGCGCATCAAGGACTGGCTGGAAAGCGTCACGGGCGTCGAATGGGATGTCGAGCAGGCAGGCGGGGCGGCCAGCGAGAGCGTGAAGGAACGTCGCAAGCGGCGCTACGACGAAAAACTGAGCGCTGCCGCCTCGCATCCAAGGATTGCCGAAGCGCTGCGGGTTTTTCCGGGCGCCCGCGTGCTGCGCGTCGAGGAAGCCGAGCAGGCCGATGATGCCGAGGACTTCCCCACCCAGCCCAACGTAATTCATGTTGATTCTGGCCACCGGGAGCGAGCCGAGGAAGTAATTCCCGATCCCGAAGAAGATGAGGATGACGACCGATGAAAGACCTGTCCGACATCATGCGCCAGGCGCAGGAGATGCAGCAGCGCCTCCAGGAGGCGCAGGAGCGCATGGAGTTGATCACGGCCGAAGGCTCTGCCGGCGGCGGCATGGTCAGGATCACGCTGAAGGGAAAGGGCGAGTTGCACGCGCTCATCATCGATCCCTCTCTGATGACGCCCGGCGACAAGGAAATGGTGGAAGACCTCGTGAAGGCTGCTCACGCCGATGCACGGCGCAAGCTGGACGACGCCATGGCCGACGCCATGAAGCAGGCCACGGGCGGTCTTGGCGGCATGTTGCCGGGCTTCAAGCTCCCGTTCTGAAACAAGAGTGGTTGAGGTTCACGTGTCGCGCACCGACTGGATTAAACACGCGCTCGTCTTTGTGGCTGCGGTCGTGCTGGTGTGGTTCTCGGGCGTGCTTCCCATACTGATGCTGAAGCCGGCGCCCTATGCGAGCAGCACCCCGATGGAGATCATCGCCAGCATGGGCGCGCCGACATTCGATGGCATAGTACGCGGCTGGCCGATCTACATCGCCATCGCCATCGTGCAGGCGCTGACCTTTCAGTATCTCAGGAAGTTCACGACGCCGCTGTTCCTCGCCGGCGTGTTCGCACTCGGCTCGCTTCTGGCCTGGCGTTACTGGACGCAGGTAATCTGACGCCGAAAAGATCTGCGGGCTCCCCGGTGATAGGGAGCCCGCAGCACTGGCGATTGATCGGGCAAATCTGTCGCCAGCGGACGAAGGCATGGCCGTATGAGCGTGGGCGCGGGTTCTCGCGTGCAAGGGAGTTGGTTCGCGAAGTCGCCGGGCCCGTCTCTGGCCTCGCCGGATGAAAAGGGGGAGCCGGCGGATGCCTTCATCATCATGCTGTCGGCACAAGGTCCTAGTGACCGGCGCCTCCATCGACTGTGCAGCCGCCATTGCAGCGGTCACGCCGGGCGGCCGGGACCAGCAGGGCGACGGCACGTGCGGCGGCGTCAGGGATTGCAGGTTTGATCATGCAGTCTCCTTCGCGGCGCCGACCCGTTCAGGGCCCTGGCTCTGATGTGAAACACTTGGCGATTCGATTGACGCCAGTAATATGCTATTAGCAAATAATAGGCCACGCGCCGCTGCGTGTGCATCTTTGCTGGAGACGTCCGCGATCAGGCTTGAGGCTTGCGGTTTTTGAGGCGTTCGACCGCGTCCGAGCCCTCGACACGGGGCATTTTTGTGGGGCTGACATGCTCAGCCTTGGGCGGCGCAGCCTTTTTCGGTGCTGGCCGGATACGCCGGTAGATGCGCCAGGACAGGACGCCGAACAGGATCGCGGCCCCGCCAAAGAACACGATCGGGCCAACAACCGGGTCCACCGCCAACGTGAACAGGAAGTCCAGACCTCCCGGAATGAATGCCAGCACCAGCACGACCGCGGGCACGGCCACGCCGAGGGCCATCAGGATGATTTCGTGCGGTTTGAATTCCATGGAGGGAAGGTAAGGCCTCGTCGCCCCGGATGGAAGCGCTGCAACATCACAGCTTGTCATCCCGGAAGCCGCGCGGCGGCTATCCGGTATCAAGAGCGTCAGTTATTGAGCCGCCGGCGTCGCTGCGCCGACCAGATGCTTCTCCACGAATTCCGCTTCCTTGCGGCCGTAGAACAGCCGGTTGCTCAGCTTGCGCCAGCCATGGCCTTCATCCGGGAAACGGATGAACTCGGCCTCCACGCCATTCTTGCGCAGCGCCTTCACCATCACCTCGGTCTCGTAGATGTCGATCCGCGGGTCCATCACGCCGTGCGAGTAGAGCATCGGCACGCGGATCTTGTCGGCATTGTTCACCGGCGAGTTCTGTTCGTAGAACGTCTTCCACTCGGGCTGGGCGATATCGCCATACTCGATCAGGTCCGACGCCTTGAGGCCGGGCGAGGCCACTTCAAGTCCTGACACCCAGTTGCCGATGCCGAACAGCGAGATGCCGGCATCGAACGCATCCGGGTAAGCGCCCACAACGGCATTCACCATGTAGCCGCCATAGGATCCGCCGGCCACCGCCGCGCGATCCGCATCCACGCGCCCTTCAGCCTTGAGGAAGGCGAGCATGTCGACAAGGTCGCGCACGCTGTCGAGACGTTTCTTCTGATCGTCGAGCGTCACATATGTCCGGCCGAAACCCGTCGAGCCACGCACGTTCGGCGCAAAGATAGCGATGCCGCGGTCGACATAGTATTGTGCGCTGGAATCAAAGTTCGCCATCGTCTGGCCCGTCGGCCCGCCATGCACGTCGAACAGCACTGGCGGCTTGCCGCCGCCCTTCACCGAACTTGCATCCGGCAGATACAGAAGGCCCTGCAGCTCAACCCCGTCCTGCGCCTTCATGCGCACCGACACCGGCTTCACCAGCCGCTTCGGATCAAGCCCCGCAAGGCTTCCCGCGAACGCCGTGTTCGTCTTGCCTGTCGCCAGGTCGAGCACCACGATATCGCCTGGCGTCGCATAGCCGTTCACATTGATCGCCAGCTTCGGCGAACCGAAATCGCACGACAAGCCGTAGACGCCCTCCGGCAGCACCGGTGTCGACACTGCCTTCTTTGACGCACGTTCCTCGACATGCAGCTTGAAGAACCCGTCTTCATTCGTCGTCCACGCAAGCCATTTGCCGCCGGCGCCGCACAGGCTCACATTCTGGATGTCGAACGCTGCCTCCTTCACCAAGGTCGCGGTCTTTGTCGCGACATCGAAGTAGGACAGGGCGGAAAACTCGCGGCCCTCATTGCTGGAGAAATAGAAGCCCTTGCTGTCGGGCGTCCACGTGAAGCCGCCAGCGTCATGGCTGGCGCGCGGGTTCGGGTCCGCGATCGTGCTCAGCGCCTTGCCCGGAACATCGAGCAGCATGAGCTTGTCGGAATCCTCGCCGACGCCCTCGGTCACGACAGCTGATTTGCCGTCCGGCGAGACAGAGCGCACATACGTCCCCAGCTTGCCTTGCGCCAGCAGGCTCGGCGGCCCCTCGGGCGAGGCCATGTAGATGTCGAAGTCCGACCCGTTCCGTTCGGGCGAGGCATAGAGCAGCGACTGTCCATCCGGCAGGAACCCGCCGAACACGCGGAATGCGCCGTCCTTCGCCGCGATCAGGTCCTGCTCCACCGCGCCATCCACCGTGACGAGGCTGTAGCTCTCCTGCTCGTTGCCGTTGTTGTCCGCGCCGTAGAGGAGGGCCTGCGAGTCCGGCGACCATTCGAAGAAGGTAATCCCGTTGCCGAAGGTCAGCTGCCGCGGCTGCCCGCCATCGACGCCCACGATCCAGAGCTGCGGCGCGCCCGTGATACGCCAGCTGAAGGCGATGTTCTTCCCGTCGGGCGAAATCTCGGATCCGCCCGCGCCCATGGCCAGGATGTAGCGCGCGATGTCTGCCGGATCGTCGCCCGCATAACCCACCGTCACGGCCTCGTCGGTCGGCGCGATGGCCGCGATGGTCATGTCCGCCCCGCGCGCCCCGCCAAAGCCCCCCGTGGGGGCCGCCGCTTCGCTCGCCGGAGGCGCTTCCCCACCGCTACAGGCCGCCAGCAGCGACACCGACGCCAACAGAACCGCAAGACGCTTCATTCAGACCCTCCCGCAAAGTGAGCGCACGCTATCCATTCCCCCCACGGACGCCAGAGGTTTCAGCCACGCCAAACTCTGGCTAGAAGACGCCCCATGTCCCTTCGCCTCGCCTTCATGGGTTCGCCCGATTTCGCCGTTCCGACGCTGGAAGCCCTCATTTCAGCGGGTCACGACGTGGCTTGCGTCTATTCCCAGCCGCCGCGCCCCGCCGGCCGCGGCAAGGACCTGCGCCGCACGCCCGTTCACGAGGCCGCCGCAAGACACGGCATCGAAGTTCGCACCCCGCTCAACTTCAAGGCGCAGGAGGACCGCGAAGCCTTCGCCGCACTGAACCTCGATGCCGCCGTCGTCGTCGCCTACGGGCTGCTGTTGCCAAAGGCGATCCTCGACGCCCCGCGTCTCGGCTGCTTCAACCTGCATGGTTCCATCCTGCCGCGCTGGCGCGGCGCCGCCCCCATCCACCGCGCCGTCATGGCGGGCGATACGATGACCGGCGTACAGGTGATGAAGATGGATGTCGGCCTTGATACCGGCCCTGTCATGCTCACCGCCTCGACGCCGATCTCGGAAGACGACACCACAGGCGACGTGCACGATCGTCTCTCCCTCGCCGGCGCGCCGCTGATGGTCGAAGGCCTCGCCCTGCTCGAAGCCGGCAAGGCCCACCTTGCCACGCAGACGGAGGAGGGCGTCACCTACGCCTCCAAGGTTTCGGCCGAGGAAGCCCGCATCGACTGGACGCTCCCGGCCGATCAGGTCGCGGCCCGCATACGCGGCATGGCTCCTTTTCCGGGCGCCTGGTTCGAGATGGACGGCCAGCGCATCAAGGTCCTTAATGCGCGCGCCGAGGCCGGCCAGGCCGCCGCCGGGGAGGTTGTCGACAACATGCTGAAAGTCGCCTGTGGCGATGGCGCCGTGCGGCTCACCCGCTTGCAACGCGCAGGCAAGGGGCAGATGACGGCAGATCAATTCCAGCGCGGCAAGCCCATCTCAAAAGGCGCGCGCCTCGGTTAAAACGGGAGACCTCACATGGACAAGCCCGTCATCCGCATCGCCTGGCAGGACGACAAGCCCGCCATTGCGGACCTGAACACCCGCGCCTTCGGGCAGGAAGACGAAGCCCGCATCGTCACTCAGCTTGAGAAAGACGGAGACGTGGTGCTCCAGCTGGTGGCGGAGCTCGATGGCCGGCTCGTCGGCCACATCCTGTTCTATGCCGTCGGCGTGCGCGGCAAGCTCGGCGCTGTCGGCCTTGGCCCGATGAGCGTGGACCCGTGGGTCCAGCGCGAAGGCATCGGCAAGCAGCTGATCGTCCAGGGGCTCACCATGCTGCGCGACAATGGTGTCTCCGTCGTCTTCGTGCTCGGCCACGACTGGTACTATCCGAAACTCGGCTTCAGCGTCGAAGCGACCGAGCCCTTTCAGACATCGCTCAAGGGGCCTCACTTCTTCGCCCTTCGCCTGCGCCACGGCCCGCCCATGTCAGGCGAGCTGATCTTCCCCGCCGCATTCGGGATCGCCTAGTGCCGCGCTACAAGCTCACCATCGAATACGACGGTAGCGCCTATTCCGGCTGGCAGCGGCAGGACAACGCGCCCTCCGTGCAGGAGACGCTGGAGATTGCAGCCCAGGCGCTCGACGGCGCGCCCGCCGTCGTCATCGGCGCGGGCCGTACGGATGCAGGCGTCCACGCCTACGGACAGGTCGCGCATATCGATCTCGTCAAAACCATTCCCGCCGGCAAGGTCCGCGATGCGCTCAACGCCCATCTGCGCCCGCACCCCGTTGCGATCCTGGAGGCCGAAGACGCCGCGCCCGATTTCCATGCCCGTTTCGATGCGACGTCCCGCAGCTACATCTATCGCATCGTCAATCGCCGCGCCGACCTCGCGCTCGACCGCAATCGCGCCTGGCGGATCGCAGCGCCGCTTGACGCCGATGCGATGCACGCCGCCGCGCAGGTCTTCATCGGCCGCCACGATTTTTCCACCTTCCGCTATGCGCATTGCCAGGCCGATACGCCCGTAAAGACACTCGACAGCTTCAGCGTGTCGCGTCAGCTCGACGAGATCGTCATCGCGACGACCGCCCGTTCCTACCTGCATCACCAGGTCCGCTCGATGGTTGGCTCACTGGTAGAGGTCGGGCGCGGGCGCCAGCCCGTGAACTGGATCGCCGACATCCTGAAAGCCGCCGACCGCACTCAATGCGGCCCCGTCTCCCCGGCGGAAGGGCTCTATCTGTCGGCGGTGTCCTACAAGCCGCGAGCGGCATAATTTTCTCTCACCCGTGTTCCATGTCTCCGTGATCGCAACACAGGAGAGCAGGGGCACGCGCCATCCTGAATGATTTCAGCGCGCTAAGTGTGGGACGCCCAAACTGCAAAAATAAAGTCGGTCTTTCTCCGTCCCACCCCTCCACACCGTCCCTTATCTTGCTCGCCATGACACGAGCACGGATACGCACATCTGGCTTCGGCAACCCACCGCGTCCCCAGCATTGGCTGGTCGCGGTGCTGTGCGCATGCGTGAGCCTCGTTGCAAAACTCTTCCAACCCAGAAGGAAGCAAATCCGGACCGCCACGCTCCGCGTGGCCGTCGACGCGCAGCGTCGAACACCGACGCTCACGCACACCACAGACATCCATCCCACTCACGAGCCAGTCTCGGGTAAGCCGAAGGCTTGTCCCGGGCGCGACATCGTTGATTGGATCATGCGTCCGTGGTCACCCACCCCGTCATTCCGGACGCAGGCAAAGCGTACGAGCCGGAACCCAGGGGCCAAGCGCACAACGCTTGCCACCGTCATCTTCGGGTCAAGCCCGAGAGCGAATGCGCGAGTGCGTCTGACCTAGCCTGACCTGACCCGTCAGCGCGTCTGCCCACGTCCCTCGGCCTTCAGCCGCAGGGAATGCCTTCGCGCGTCAGTAGTCCTTCTTCCACCGCACGGCGATCTTCGTGTCGCCATTCCCGTCAGCGGACGAGATGATCGACACGCTATCCGTCGGCTCCCATTCCACTTCCGCGCCAACGCCGCCGGCGCCGCCCGCGCCGACCTGCACGTAGACGTTCTCGGCGACATATTTCCCCGCCGAGACAGTGGCGATGCCGTCCTCGGCGCCAAACGTCACGCGGTCGAGGCCCGTCGCCTGCCGCACAAGCCCCACCGGATCAAATCCAGCCTGCCCGCCGGCCAGCTGCGCAAGTCCCGCTGCCAGCTGCGCGGCCTCAAATCCGGAAAGCTGCGTCACAGAACGGCCGAACAGGATGCGCGACAGCACTTCGTCCTGCGGCAGCGATGGTGTCGATTCCAGCACGAATTCCGGATCGACCGGCGTGCCCGTGATCCGCACGCTGGCCGTAATATCCGCCGTCGTCCGCGTCGCCGCGATATCGATCCGGGCCATCCGGATCGGACCGTCGAGCGTGATCGTCCCCGTGCCGAACTGGAAGCGCCGTCCGGCGAGATCGAGGTCGCCGCGTTCCATGGTCGCCGTGCCGTTGAAGACCGGATCGGAAATCGGCCCGGTAATGCGCAGGTTCGCGCCCCATTCCATATCGAGCCCGCGTCCGAACACCACGATCCGCCGCGGCGCGGACACTTTCACATCCAGCTCAACCGGACGCTGGAATGGCGAGACGGCGCCCGTGTCGGTATCCTCGTCGGTCTGGTTGGGGAAGTTCACGCGGCGTAGGCCGGGCAGGGTGGGGATCGAAGCGGACGCCGGCTGTTCCACCGAGATACGCGCCTGCGTGATCGTGAAGTCGCCATCGACCTTGATGTTGGTTTCCCCCAAGCGCACTGCGCCATTGCCCGTCAGCACGACAAGGCGATCATCTCGGCCGAGCGCCCGCAGATTGTCGGCGCGGAAATTTACGCCGCCCTGCACATTGCCGTTCCAGCCAATCTCGCCATCAGCCGTCAGCCGGCCGCCGGCGCCGTCATTGGCGGAGACATTCGTGATCCGCGCGGAGTTCTGGTCAAAAACGCCCTTCGCCACGATGTCCCGCAGCGCGAGGCCGGTCTCACCGTGCTCATAGGCGCCTTCGGCAACATCGACACTGCCCTCCAGCACCGGCCGGGCCAGCGTACCAGCCGCGCGAATGTTCGCCTTCAACGACCCGCGCAGCGACTGGTCTTCCGGACCAAACAGCGCCCAAAGCTGTTCCGCGCGTCCGTCGAGATCAAATTCCGCCGCCATCATCCGCGTATCGTCGACCGCGATTGAAAAGCCCTCGCCCTCGGCGATCGGCAGGGTCGAGCCCGCATCGAGACTGAAGCCCTGACCTGAACCGGTCATGCGCGAGGTCAGCACGCCGTTGCGCAGCGCCGCCTGCAGGTCGAGCGAGACCGGGTTGGCCGTCACGCCCACCGGGTTCGCATCCGTCACGGCCAGCCTCAGTTCGCCCGTCGCCGTCGATCCCAGCGGATTGTTGAAAGTAGCCACGCCGGAGACTGTCCCCTGCAACGGCGTGATCCGCGCCAGCCGCGAGAGCCCGCGCATGTTCACGCGCTGCAATTCAACCCGCGCTGTCGAGGCGCTGGCTGTCGCGCCCACGTCCACATCGATCTCGCCACGCAGCGCACGGAAGGCTGCATCCACCGACCAGCCGTCCTCGCCATAACGCCAGACCGCCGGACGCGCCGTCGCGATCGGCAATTCATCCACCGTCCCTTCGAGTGTTGCATCCCCCGACCAGGCGTCGCCGTCTTGCGCGCCGGTCGCCTTCACATCCAGGTCCAGCGGTGCGCCCAGCGAGCCTGTCGCGCTCGCGGTCAGCGTCGCGCGGCCGTCAGCTGCATCGAGGTCAAAGGACACCACAGACATGCGCAACGCCGCGCTGCGCAGGTCCGTCAGCCGCCCGGTAACATCCAGCACGAGATCCTCGCCCACGCTTACCGTGCCCCCCGCCGTCAGCGCGCCGCGCTCCAGCCCGGCAACGCCAGCCAGCGGCCCGCGCGCGGTAAACGTCATCGCCAGCTCGCCATCGTCGATCGACAGGCGCGGCGAGTTGAATTGCAGCTCGCCCATGCTGGCGACAAGATTGTTGATCCGCCATTCGCCTTCCCCGGACGAAACCTGCCCGGAGGCGCGGAACGGCCCCGTGTCTGTTTGGCCCGTCAGCGAGAAGCGGCCCGTGATCGCCTCGCCCAGCCGGGCTTCCGCCGTGCCGCCAATATCGCGCACAGCAATGCCCGCTGCGTTCACCGTGGTGTCGTCGATACGTAGATTGATCACCGGCACACGCACCGTACCCGTGATATCGGCCGTGAAGCGCGCCGCGGCGATTTCCGCCCCGCCCAGATCCAGCGGCCGGTTCAGCACGCCGGTAGCGCGTCCGCTGATCGCGCCCGAGTCCGCAACGCGGCCCGTCATGTTCGCCCGCAGTCCCGCCGCCTGCAACGAGCCGGACTCAACCGCAAAGCGCCCATTGCTCACAACGCCCACCAGCTTCACCCGTGGAGTCGGCCCAAACAGCGTCGCCAGCGTCTCCGTGCTGGAGGAAACACCACGACCTTCAAGGTCCGCCGAAATCCGGATCGGCGCCCGCAGCGAAGACGCCTTCACGCTCCAGCGTCCCTGCGCCGCACCCGTCAGCGGCGAGACATCGCCAAGCCGCGCCAGCCTGGCAGATCCCTGGAAGTCCATCGCGCCGCTGCGTGTATCAAAATTCCCGCGCGCCGCCACTGAGCCCGGTGCGCCCTCGACCTGCGAGCCATGAATTTCCACCACCCCGGTGCGCAGGTTCACTTCACCGCGCGCCGCCGCCGTATAGCGAGCATCGCCAAGACCGGGGAGGGCGTCGATACGTCCGCCCTCGATCCGCATGCCGGTCGTCTGCCACGACAGGACCGAACGTGAGAAGCTGATCGACAACGGTGCTGCAACATTGGCCGCGTGACCAGACGGCCACGCAATATCGGCGACGCTGACCTCGCCTCGCCAGTCGATGCCGGTCATGCCGTAGCTCAGAATGCCCGCACCATCTGCCTTGCCCGCCATCGGCGGCGCCACCGTCGCGAGATCCACGCGCTCAAAGCGTGTCGCGAGATCGCTCGGTGCGGTCATGGTTGTGAAGTCGTAAGGCGCATCGATCTCCACGATGCCGGCGGGCGCCGTCAGTCGCGTCTTCACAAGCGCCTTGGCGAGATCGGCAAGATCGGCGCTCGCCGTCAGCTCCACAGGCCCGCCAGCGCGCTCGTCCACCGGCGCCAGCAACGGCCATTCGCCCGCATCAAGGCGCGCCGTGAGGTTTGCCACATTGTCCTGCCGCGAGACATTGAAGCTTGCCACATCGGCATCGCCAAAGCGAAGCACGCCCTTGCTGGAGAATGTCTCGATCGTACCGGCCACATCCCCGATGAACGCCACATTGCGATCTTCGGGCGACTGCAACACGGCGGCAATCAGGCCGCCCGGCGGGCCCGACAGCGCCGCCGATCCCTTGAGGCTTCCCTCCGCCGACCATTCGGCATGAATGTTTGCTGCATCCGCCGGGCCAGACACGGGCGCGAGCACCAGCCGCGCAAAACCCGATCCATCACGCGGACGCGCCACGGCGCCGTCGATCCTGTATTGCGCCTCGATGCCGATCACCGCCTCGGCCAGACGCAGATCAGCGACGGAAATCTCGTCCAGACGCAGGCCAATGTCCGGCGCTGGCCCGCTGTCTTCCTGCTGCATCGCCAGAAGCGGACGCCGCACGACTTCCACCGTGCGGATATTGATCTTGCGGATTTCCAGCTCGCCAAGGAACAGCGACGTCGGCGTCCATTCAATCAGGGCGTCCCGCGCACGCAGCCACACGCCCTCATCGTCCACCAGCGCGATATCAGCCAGGGTCGCCGCGCCGAGCGGATCGCCCTGCAGGCCCGACAGGCGAAGCGTTCCCAACGGGCCCACCTTGCGACCATCAGCCTGAGACAGGATGAAGGCGCGGCCGCTATCGCTGGTGATCCAGAAGCGCAGCGCCCCAGCCGTCGCAAAGAGGATCAACACCACGACCATCAAGGCGAGGGCGATGCGAAGCCAGAGGGGGTGACGTTTGCGTTTCGCGCGTTCCATCAGAAAGCCTGTCCGATGGAGATATAGAGCTGGAGGTCGGCATCGCCGTCCTCCTTGTTCAGCGGAACTGCAATATCTGCGCGCAGGGGGCCGAACGCTGTGTAGTAGCGCAGGCCCACGCCGGCGCCGAAGCGCATCGCGTCGATCGGCGGTTCGACATTGAGCCCCGCCGCGCCCGCATCGAGGAACGCAACATAGCCCAGCGTGTCGCTTGCGCGGTAGCGGATTTCCGCGCTCGTCTCGATCAGCGAACGTCCGCCCGTGGGCAGGTTGGTGATCGGATCGCGCGGCGATAGCGCCTGATACTCATAGCCGCGAACCGATCCGCCGCCGCCGGCAAAGAACAGGCGATCCGGCGGCGCGCCGTTGGCGCCAGCTATGGTGCCGATACGGCCGCGCACTGCGCCAACGATCGTGTCGGTCCCGAAATCTGAATAGAAGCTCGCTTCGCCGCTGAGGCGCGTGAAGCCGATATTCGTGTCGCCCCAGGTCACGCCCGGCTCGATGGCGATGCGCGCGCGAATGCCATTCGTCGGATCAAGGATGTCGCGCACGCCGACATACTCCGCCGTGCCCGTCGCCGACACGATGTAGATGTCCCGCCGGCTTGCGCCAAGTATCTGCGCCTGCAAGTCCTGAATGCTCGCAAAGCCGGCTTCCACGCCTACCGACGCACGCACGCGCCGCGACAGCTGTTCTTCGAGCGTCGCGGAGATGTTGCCGCCCGTCTGGTCGAATGCATCCGTCTCGAAGTCCTCGACTTCTGCGCCGATGGAAAGAATGCGGCCATACTTGCCGATGTGCGGCAGGCGATAGGTCGTACCGAGGCGACGCTCGAGTGTCGCCAGAAGGCCGGTGACGGTGATCGAGTCGCCCCAGCCGCTCCAGTTGCGCAATTGCCATTGCGCATCGAGACCATAACCGTCGCTTGTCGAAACCGATGCGCCCAGCGCGATGGTCTGGCGTTCGCGCTCGGTGACTTCCACCACAACGTCGCGCGGCGCCTCCCCGCTCGCAGATGTCTCTCCCGCTTCGCCAAGGCGAACCGCGGTGGTCTTGAAGAGTCCGGTCTCGGCCAGGCGCCCGCGAAACTCATCCATGCGGGCTGGCGTCACGCGATCGCCGTTCTTCCACGGACGCAGTTCAGCGATGAATTCTTCCTTGGTGGCGTCGAGACCCGCAACGCTGAGGCCGCCAAACGAGGCCCGGAGACCGGGGCGCAGGCGAAACTCGAGTTCGATCGTGCCTGCCTTGGCGTCCGCGAGCGCATCGACCGGAGCGGCGGCCGCATCGGGATAACCTGCGCTGCGCAGGCGCGCGACCAGCGCATCGCCCGTCTCGATCACAGGTTGCGCCCGGGCGGGTGCGCCATCAGCGAGCGGCGCAAGCAGCGTCTCTAGCTCGGCCTGCGTGGTCGGGTCCGGCGCTTCGCCTTGATAGGCGATGTCACGCGAGCCATAGACGAACAGCGGACCCGCCGTCACGCGCACGCCGCGAAAGAAGACGTTCTGCCCATCAGCGAACGGCTCGACTTCCGCCTGGAAGTAACCCTCGGATTCGAGAAAAGTTGAAACGACGGACGCTGCGCGTTCCGCCTGACGGCGCGCATCGAACAGGGTCTCGGGAATGGGTTCCTCGCGCTGGAGGACCTTCAGCGCGTCGTTGAGGCCCGGCGGCACGCCCTGAACCGGAACTCGTCCGGCATCGGACGATCCCTGGAATGCCTCATCCTGAGCCAGCGCAACTGGAGACAGAGGGGAGGCGGACATAGCGCAAGCGATCATCGTCAGGGCCAAAAGAGCCCTGACGGATCGACCACGCTGTCGTCCGCCTAACGCCATTAACACACTCAACGCCTGATCCCCTCGCAGGGATCCATTCACCGGGGTTGCATCCGCAGTTGCGGTTACATTTGCCAAAGCAAGCAATACGCCGCGGCTTTCTCATGGCGGTGCGTGATTCACCATTGAGGCGAATACAGCGCGGGAATTGTCGCCAGAGCTCAGGCCGCGGCGAAATAGCTGGCCAGCAGCCGGTAATATATTCGGCAGAGTGTTTCGATTTCGTCGACCGGAATGCATTCGTCGACCTTGTGCGCCATCTCGTTTCGCACACCGAGTTCCGCCACCGGACAAACGTCCTTGATGTAGCGCGCATCAGACGTTCCACCGCCCGTGGTAAGGTCTGGTTTACGACCCGTCTCGCCTTCGACTGCGGCAACAACCAGATCAGTAAATTTGCCGGGCGTCGTGTAGAACGCCTCACCGGTCACGCGCATGTCGAGCGAGAGCGTGACGCCATCGCGACCGCCGCCAATCAATTGCGACAGACGCGCCATCAGGTCCGCGCCCGTATGGTTCGGGTTGAAGCGGATATTGAATTTTGCCACGGCTTGCGCGGGGATCACATTGTGCGCGGCGTTGCCCACATCGATCGTGGTGATTTCCAGGTTCGACGGCTGGAAACCCGGGCTGCCATTGTCGAGTTTCAGATCGCGCAGCTTCTGCAGCGCATCGAGCAGGACCGGCATCGGGTTCGCCGATTTTTCCGGATACGCCGCATGTCCCTGTTTGCCTACCGCCTTCAGCACGGCGTTGAGCGATCCGCGTCGTCCGTTCTTCACGATGTCGGCGATGGTGTCTTCCGATGTCGGCTCGCCGACGATGCAGTGGTCCAGCGTCTCGCCATCCGCGATCACGGCAGGCAGAAGACGCCGCGTGCCGTGCACGCCGGGGCCCTCTTCATCGCCCGTGATCAGCAATGAGATCGAACCTTGCGGCATCCCGTGATCGGCGACGTAGCGCGCACATGCGCTGACCCAGGCGGCGATGGCGCCCTTCATGTCAGAAGTACCGCGGCCATACATGACGCCGTCGCGAATCTCCGCGCCAAACGGATCAACGGTCCAGCCCGCGTCGTCGCCCACCGGCACCACATCCGTGTGGCCAGCGAAACAAAGATTGGGCGAGGCCCCGCCAAGGCGCGCGTAGAGGTTGTCCACGCCCTCGAAGGGATAGCGCTTTGTCCGGAAGCCGAGTGATTCCAGCGCATCGGCCAGAACATCCTGCGCGCCGTCATGGCAGGGGTTCACGGTCCGCCGGCGGATCAGGGCCTGGGAGAGGGCGATGGGGTCGTGCAGGGCGTCGGTCATGGCGGGGGTTTAGCCCGCCGCGCCCGGACTGAAAAGGAAAGCTGGGAAGGAACCGGGCCCGAAAGCGCGCCAGATCTCGACTAACCCGCGACTTTG
>JAVBYB010000588.1 GCA_030824255.1 bacterium | reverse complement strand
GTTGAGGACTGCTCGGCCTTGCGCAGGGCGTTGGCCAACTCGTTCATCCGGGCGATGCCGACATTGAAGTGGAATTTTTCAATGCCGGACGTCACGTCGCGCACCGTGCGGTGGGCGAGACGGCGGAGGTCCAGCGGCTCGCCGGAATCCGCCGGTCCATCGTCGGTGGTGGGCGTGGCTTCGGCCAGCGCCCAGAGTTTCTGGATCGAGCCCCAGGCGCCGCGCACGCCAGCGTCGGTCCATTCGAAGTCGCGCTCGGGCGGCGAGTCCGACAGCACGAACCAGCGGGCGACGTCCGCGCCATAGTCGGCGATGATCTGGATCGGATCGACGACGTTCTTCTTCGACTTCGACATCTTCTCGACGCCGCCAACCATGACCGGAGCGCCCGTCGAAATCTCAATCAGCGATCCGTCGCGCTTCTCGATCTCCTCCGGCAGCAGCCACAGGCCGGCCTGAGACTTGTACGTCTCGTGCGTGACCATGCCCTGCGTGAAGAGGCCGGCGAAGGGTTCGCCGCTTGGCAGGTCGAGCAGGCCGCAGTCGCGCAAGGCGCGGGTGAAGAAGCGCGAGTAGAGCAGGTGGAGCACCGCATGCTCGACGCCGCCGATATATTGATCGACGGGCAGCCAGTAGGCGGCTTCTTCCTTGTTGATCGGCTGCTTCGATTTCGGATCGGCGAAGCGGGCGAAATACCAGGAACTGTCGACGAACGTATCCATCGTGTCGGTTTCACGTTCCGCCTTGCCTGCGCATTTCGGACACGTGACGTGCTTCCACGTCGGATGGCGGGCGAGGGGATTGCCGGGTTCGGAGAAGTCGGCGTTGTCGGGCAGCATGACGGGCAGGTCCGCGTCCGGCACGGGGACAGTTCCGCATGATGCGCACTTGATGACAGGGATCGGGCAGCCCCAATAGCGCTGGCGCGAGACGCCCCAGTCGCGCAGGCGGTATTGCGTGGTGGCTTCGCCAGCCTGGCGGTTCAACAGCGCCTTGATGGCGGCAGTGATCGCGTCCTTCGTGGAGAGGCCGTCGAGGAATTCCGAATTGTAGATTGTGCCGTCGCCCGTATAGGCCTCGCCGCGCACGGTGTAGGTTTCGGGATCGGCGCCGGGGGGCAGCACGACGGGCTTGAAGGGCAGCTGGTATTTTTCAGCGAACTCGATGTCGCGCTGGTCGCCGGCGGGCGAGCCGAAGATGGCGCCCGTGCCATAAGTTGAGAGCACGAAGTTCGCGGCCCAGACGGGCAGGGTCCAGTTGGCGTCGAAGGGATGCTTTACGCGGATGCCCAGGTCGATGCCGACTTTCTCGGCTTTCTCGATGTCGGCTTCGGATGTGCCGCGGGCGGCGCAGTCGGCCATGAACTTCGCGACGTCGGGACGCGACTTCGCGATTTCCCTGGTCAGCGGATGATCCGGGGCGAGAGCGACGAAAGCCGCGCCGAACAGCGTGTCGGGGCGCGTGGTGTAGACTTCGATCGGATCGGTGGCGTGGTTGCGGCCTTGCGCGTCCTTGTCACGCGACAGGGCTTCGGGCGCTTGCGCGATCTCCCACCAGATCTTTGCGCCCTGGCTCTTGCCGATCCAGTTGCCCTGCATGGTGCGGACTTTATCCGGCCAGCGGTCGAGCGTGTTCAGGGCCTCCAGCAGATCATCGGCATACTTCGTGATGCGGAAGAACCATTGCTCCAGCTCGCGCTGTTCGACGACGGCGCCTGAGCGCCAGCCGCGGCCATCGACGACCTGTTCGTTGGCCAGCACGGTGTTCTCGACCGGGTCCCAGTTCACCTTCGCGGTGCGGCGATAGACGAGATCGTTCTCCAGCATCTTCAGAAAGATGCGCTGCTGCTGTTCGTAATAGTCAGGCTCGCAGGTGGTGACTTCCTTCGACCAGTCGAAGGAGAGGCCCAGCGGGGCGAACTGCTTCTTCATTTCCTCGATATTGTTGAGGGTCCACTGGCGCGGCTGGGCCTTCTTTTCGATGGCGGCGTTTTCGGCGGGCAGGCCGAACGCATCCCAGCCCATCGGATGCAGCACGTTGTAGCCGCAGGCGATGCGGTAGCGCGCGACGACGTCGCCCATCGCATAGTTGCGGACGTGGCCCATGTGGAGCCGGCCGGACGGGTAGGGAAACATCTCGAGGATGTAGGCCTTGGGACGGTCCCCGGCCTCTTTCGCGGACCTGGTGCGGAACACCTGGGCGCGTTCCCACGCCTCGCGCCATTTCGGCTCGGTCTCTTTGGGATTGTAGCGGGTGGCCATCTCGTCGCTCTCGTCCGGTCTGAAGCGGGGGTTCGCATATCCCGCCGCCGAACGAAAGGCGCCTGAAGAAGCCTATCGGAGCGGGATTATTCCGTGCCGCCAAGTCGAAGCTGGCGGGCCTTGGCCAGGATGGCGTTTTCCAGCGCCACATTGGTGTCCGGGCTGACGACCGCCGGGACCCACGCGCCGCTGACCAGCGTTTCGCGGAACACGGCGGCGGAGATGCCGTCGGCGCGCAGGCGCGTGTCGAGGATGTAGACGGTGGCTTTCAGGCGCTCGTCCGCCTTGGAGGGGTTGGCGTACCAGTCGGTGATGACGACGCCGCCGTAAGGATCGGCCGAAGCGAGCGGCAGGAAGGACAGCGTGTCCAGCGTGGCGCGCCAGAGATAGGCGTTCACACCCAGCGAGCCGGTTTCTTCCGGACCCATCTCGGTGCTGCTTGTCGACCCCGAGTTCGCGGTGGACGAGCCGAAGATCGTGCAACCGCCAGCCGCAAGAGCAGCCGAAACCATCAGGGCGGCAGCCGCCACACGTGAATACATCACAAGATCACTCCGTCAGCCCACACGTCCTGCGACCCCGGCAAACACCGGGGGAGCCGCTTCCTTAGCTGCTGGCCCATCCAGCAGGCAAGGCCTCGGCGCCGTTAGCTCCGTCGCAAGACCGCCTCATATAGATCATGCACTGACGTGAGATTGCGGAGGAATTCTGGCATGCGGCGACCAATTACCCTCGCGGCTGTCGCTTTGGGCGTGGCCGGACCGGCTTTCGCACAAGAAGGCGATGGCGAGTGGAAAACCACGGTGCAGGCGAGTCTGGTGGGCTCTGCAGTGGAGGCCGACGACCCGGCCGCCCCGGCGGCGGATGGGGTGATGGCCTCGGCGCTGGTTGAGGTTTCGCGCTCCGACACGTTCGAGAATGGACTGACACTGGGCTGGCTGGGCGCCGTTCGCTACGAGCGCGACGCGCCATCGCGCCCGGCTTTTGCGGGGGCTTTCGGGACGTGTCCGGGCGGGAATCCGGCGTGCGCCGCGTCGGGTGGGCTGGCGCCGATCGCCCCATCGACCGGGCTTTCGGTGGGCGGATCGACGATCGACGCGGAAGGATTTGTCGCAATCGAAGCGGCTGCCGTTTCGCTCGCCGGGCCCTGGGGCGAGGGGATGCTGGGTCTCGACACGGGCGCGGCGGCCCGGCTGGATGCGCGGGCGCCGACTGTCCTGAGCCGGGTTTCGGCGTTTTCGCCGGGGCTCGATCCGACGGGCTTGTCGATTACGCGAGCGCGCAATGACGTCACTGGATCGTCCGCAAAGGCGACCTATCTGACCCCTCGCTGGCTGGGATTGAGGGCGGGGGTATCCTACACGCCCCAGGCCGATCAGCGGACGACGGACTTTGATCCGGACTTTGGCGCGCCTGGGCTGGCCAGTGCGGATCTGGAGAATGTCTGGGAGGGCGCTGTGTCGTTTGCACGCCAGTTTGCCGAACAGAATCTGAGGGTGCGGGCCGCCGTCACCTATTCGAGCGCCGATTCCGGATCGGGCGCTGCGGGGTTTGGCGGTTACGAAGCCTGGGGCGCGGGCATGGAGCTGGAAGGCGAGGGCTGGACCGGCGGGGCGCGCTGGCTGGGCAGCAACAATGCCTGGGCGGCGGGTAACGGCGACTACGAGGCCTGGGAACTCGGGTTTGTCCGCGAGATCGAGGGCGGGTGGCGTTTCGGTATCGAAACGGGCTGGGCTGAGGACAAGCTGTTGAATCTTGATGGATCCAGCTGGCTGGCGGGGATCTCCAAGGACCTCACCGACAACGTCATCCTCGGCGTCGCCTGGACCAAATCGGAAGCGGACATTCCGGTACCGTTCGGAGTCAGTGCTGGCCACAGAAATGCCAGCAATGACGGGCTATTGGTCGAGTTCACTGTGAGGAATTAGAGACACCCCGAGGGTAATTGGGGGTTTCGGCTCGCAAATGAACGGTCGTTAACTTTTGTCCTTTGAGTCGCGCGTATTATGTCGGCTAAGAGGGTGGACATGCGTATCTCGACGTCTCTTTTCTGTCTTGCCGCTACGTTGGTAGCCGCGCCTGCGTTCGCGCAGAACGCTGGCACGACCGCGTCTCCGCAAACCCTCGGCCAGTCGCAGCGCGCTGCCGAACAGGCGACCGAGGAAAAGGGCTCCCAATTCTCGTTCGGCCTTGGCGTGAACCGCGACCAGGCGGAGCGTTCTCTGCTGCCGGTCGGCCCGGTCACCAAGGATCAGGTCGCTCTGAGCTTCAAGCCGACAAACAACTGGGACGTGACCCTCGACCTGACCAGCCGCTCGCAGACGGCCAATGGCCTGTTTGCGCGTGAAGAAGTCACCGCTGGCGTGACCTATCAGGTGACACCGCGCTTCCGTCTCGGCGGCGGCGTTACGGTGAAGGGCGACTCGCTGTCCCAGTCGCTGTCGAGCCCGGCCAACAATTTCGGCAAGGAAGGCAACGAAGCCTCCGTGCGGATCGAATCGGCCTTCTCGTTCTAGGCTTCAGCCCCAACCCTCAATGACGGCGTCGATCGCAGCCCATCCGGCTGCGTGTCGCCCATGTCCATGACTCAGGGCGTTTGCGGCGTTGCCGGCGTTGATGCCGCCGAGCGCATAGACGGGCAGTCGGGCGCTGCGCGCCATCTGGCGAAAACGTAGCGATCCAAGTGCTGGCCCGGCGGATGGGCTGCGGCTTGTGAAAACCGCTGACAGGAAGACAGCATCGACGCCGACCTTTTTAGCGCGGGCAATGGCGGCGGGCGAATGGGCTGCGGCTGTTTCCATGCGGTGAGGCAGGCGTGCGCCGGCCAAGCGCTTTTCCGGCCAGTGGACGCCATCGGCGCCGATACGCGCGGCGAGGGCAGGGTCGGCGGACACCAGCAGGATCAGGCCACGCCGGCGGCAGAGACGTGCGAGTTCCTTGCCGAAGGCGAGATCGACGTTTCCGTGGTGGCGCCAGACGACCCCGAAGCCGCGAGGTAGTTGGCTGACGACGCCGAGAATGTCCGGCGTGCGCTTTGGATCGGTGAGGAAGAAAGCGCGGGGAAGGGGTTGGCCGGCGCGTGTCCGGGCCGGCTTTGCCAGGCGTGTGGCCGCGAGAAGCTTGCGGCGGACCGCAGCCTGCGCTTGAGAGAGGGAAGCTTCAGAGGCGAACATGGACGAACACCTTACTCAGGAAATCTCGGGCGCGCGCGCCGATGTTCTTGCCCGCCTTGGCGCATCAGCCAAGAACGCCGGGCGTGATCCGGCGTCGATTGCGCTTGTGGCTGTCTCCAAGACGCAGCCGGAGGAGAAGATCGACGCCATGCTGGCGACGGGCCAGCGCGTGTTCGGCGAGAACCGGGTGCAGGAAGCCGAAGGGCGCTGGGAGAAACGGCGCGCACTGTTCCCGGATCTGGAGCTGCGGCTGATCGGGCCGCTGCAGTCGAACAAGGCGAAGGAGGCTATCGCGCTGTTCGATGTGATCGAAACGCTGGATCGGGAGAAGCTGGCGGGGGCGCTGGCGGATGCATGCACCAAGGCCGGACGTACGCCACGGCTCTATGTTCAGGTGAATACCGGCGAGGAAGAGCAGAAAGCGGGCATTCCGCCGCTGGAGGCCGATGCCTTCATCGCGAAGATGCGCGGCGAGTACGGCTTTGCGATCGAGGGACTGATGTGCATTCCGCCGGCGGAAGAGCCTGCGGGGCCGCACTTTGCGCTGCTGGCCAAGATCGCGGCGCGCAACGGGGTCGCGAAGCTGTCGATGGGAATGAGTGCAGATTATGAGCTAGCCGCGCTGTTTGGCGCGACGAGTGTGAGGGTAGGGTCTGCGCTTTTCGGGGTCAGGCAGCCGCAGCCGCTTTGAGCGCGCCGCGTCTGGCGTGATCGCGGAAAGGCGCGATGCGGCTCATGCCCCAGGCGATCATGATCTGGGCGCCGGCATAGGTGATCCACACGGAGCCGGGCGGCACGTCGACAGCGGCGAAGCGACCGGCGGCGATCAGCGTGTCGGACAGCATGAACAGGACCGCGCCCAGCCGCGCCATCATCGGCGCCTTCACCACAAAGGCCGAGCATACCATCACCGTGATGATGGCCTGATAGGCCAGCGCAGGGCCGGTAAGCTCACCCATGCCGGGCAGCAGCCAGACCAGCAGCGCGCCCGAGACGATCAGCACCAGGCCAACGACCGGGTAGTCGCGCTTGTTCATGCCGAGCACGCGGCCCCATTCGGCGAAGGCAAAAACGTAGAAGATGTGCCCGATGGCGAAGGCGGCCATGCCATAGACGAAGACGATTTCGAGCAGCACGTCGCCCAGCGCGCAGAAGAGAAGACCTGCGCCGGCGATCCACGCGCGCATCGACAGCGCGTAGAGACCGAGCATCACGATGCCCGCCGCTTTCCAGACAAGGCCCCAGGGCTGGGCGAGGTCGACCCACTCATTCGCGAGATGGGACATGGCCACGAGGGCGGCAACGATGAAGAAGAGCGTGCGCGGGTTCATGGACAGGTGTTAGCCGGGTGCAGGGCCGGTGTCGATTTGGCGTTGGGGAAGGGATACGGGCCTAGCGCGCGATCTCCAGCATGTCCCCCGGCTTTGCCGTTGCGAGGAGGGCGAGCAGGTCGTCCTTCGCGCAGGCGATGCATCCCTCGGTGGGCGAGTAGTCGGGGCGGGCGAGGTGAAGGAAGATGGCGCTGCCGCGCCCCGGCAAGACGGGATCGTCATTGTAACCGAGCACGACGATGACGTCGTAGACGCTGTCGTCCCGCCAGAGCCTCTCATGGCTGAGAGGGAAGGGCATGAGGATGGGCCGGTTGTAGAGCGGACTTGCCGGGTCGTCGCACCAGCCTGCTTCAGGGATCATCGGGTCGATCGGCAGGGCGGTGGGAGGCCGTTCCATGCGGTCGGGACGCCAGAAGACCTGGCGCATGGGCCAGATACCGAGCGGAGAGGCGCCATCGCCCTCGCGCTTGTCTTCGGCATGGATAACGCCGCCTCTGCCCAGCGCGCAGCGTGCTTCGCCGCCTGGCCAGCGAAGAATTCCGCTGCTTTCCGCACAGAACCGGGAATTGGGCATTGGCTATCCGCTTCGTGATGGCTTCCTTGCTTGGCCCATTCAACCTAGACTTGGTATGCCCGTCATAACAAAAAAAACACCGGGGACTGGAGACGCCGACAACATGACCGCCGCCAAGACGATCCTGCTGGTCGACGACGACAACGAATTGCGCGAGGCGCTGGCCGAGCAATTCGAGCTGCACGAGGGCTTCCGTATCGAGCACGCCGCCTCGGCGGGCGAGGGCATCAAGCGCGCCGAAGAGGCGCGCGCCGACCTCATCATCCTCGACGTGGAACTTCCCGACATGGACGGGCGGGATGCCTGCAAGCTGATGCGCAAGCACGGCATTGCCGCGCCCATCGTCATGCTGACCGGGCAGGCGACGGATGCCGATGCGATCCTGGGCCTCGATTCCGGCGCCAATGACTACGTCACCAAGCCATTCAAATTTTCTGTCCTGCTGGCCCGCGTGCGCGCGCACCTGCGCACATTCGAGCAGAGTGAGGACGCGACCTTTCGGCTGGGGCCTTACGAGTTCCGTCCAGCTGCGAAGCTGCTGATCGACGAGAAGGAACGGAAGATCCGTCTCACCGAAAAAGAGACGAACATCCTGAAGTATCTCTATCGCGCGGGCGGCAAGCCGGTCGGGCGCGAAGAGTTGCTGTCAGAAGTGTGGGGCTACAACGCCAACGTCACCACGCACACGCTGGAGACACACATCTATCGCCTTCGCCAGAAGATCGAGCCCGATCCCGCGAATGCGCGCCTGCTGCTGACGGAGAGCGGCGGGTACCGGTTGCAGGCGTAAGTCGCGCCGGCTCAGTTCGACGGACATTCCATGCGTGTGCCGGCGGGCAGGGCGCCGAGGCTGGTGACGCGCCAGCCGTCTTCGAACTTGCGCAGCTTGTAGAGGCTGGTGCGGTCCTTGGGCGGCATGAAGCCGCCGTCGCTGGTGAGGCGGGTGAAGCGCAGTTCGACCTGACCCGTATCGGGGCCAAGCGTGCAGCCGACGATGCCGTGAATGTCGGACGTGGTGTAGCCCTGAGATTTCAGGCGATCGAACTCGGTGCGCATGCCCGCCTCCGTGCTCCACGGATGATTGCCATCGAGACGATAGAAGCGTGACGTGATGGCGGCCGCGTCGTGCGCGTTCCAGCGCTCGAGATAGTCGGCCATGAACTTTTCCATGTCGGCGCGATCGTCAGCGTAGGCGGGTGAGGCGATGCAGAGCATCATCCCAGCCAGCATGGCTATGCGTCGTGTCGTTCTCATGTGACCCCCGGGCCATTGCGCCAATCACCTGTTTGCCGGGCAGGCGCCCGGCCGTCCAGAGATCAGGCGCAGCCTTCGACATACTGGATGCTCGGGCCGCCGGCGCGGACTGCGCCGACCTTGCCCGTGCCGTCGATTTCATAGAGGAGGCCGCGCGCGGCTTCGTCCTGCACATAGGGCTCGGTGCGCGGACCGCCTTCCCAGACCGTGATGTATTCGGCCGGTGCGTCCTGGTATTTGTGCGGACCGACCTGTGCGGCGGGGCCATAGGCCGTTTTCACGGTCTCGGCTGTATCGCCAATGCCGAGGCCCTTGTCGGATTTCAGCGGTGACATCTCGATCAGCGAGACGCGTGTGAGCTTGCCGCTCTCGATCATCACGAGGATACCCTCGGGTGCATTCTGCGGGCGGAACTCGTCGCAGGCTTCCGGATCGGCGCCGCCGACAGAATTTGGGTTCGCATCAGGGCCGAGCGCGGCGGTGACCTCATCAAGCGTCATGCCGATGCGGAGCGGCCCCCAGCCTTGCGGCGTGATCATATCGGAGGTGGGCGCCATCACGGGGGGCGGCGTCTCCACGGGGGTTTCGACGACGGCTGTCGCGGGCGCCGGCGCGGGCGTCTCTGGCGCCGGCGTACAGGCGGCGAAGACGAGGGCGGAAGCAGCAAGCAGGAAGATGCGTTTCACGAGGGGCGGCTCCGGGTTGGGGCTGTTCGTGCAGCATATAGGGCGAAGCCGTGCGCCGGAAATGTCAGCCGGCAGCGGTGACCGTCAGGGTAACCGGCACATGGTCGGAGGGCTTTTCGCCGCCGCGTTCCTCGGTGTGGATCTGGTAGCTGCCGATATCGACCAGCGGCGTGGCGCGTTTGTCGGCCCACCAGTGATCCAGCCGGCGACCGCGATTTGAGAGTTTCCAGTCCGCGGCGCGATAGCTCCACCACGTGTAGAGTTTTTCATTCGCCGGATGCTTGGCGCGGGCGATGTCGGTGAGCTTGCCATCGGCAAGGATGCGCTTGAGGCCGTCCGTCTCGACGGGCGTGTGGCTGACGACATTCAGAAGCTGGCGATGGGACCAGACGTCGTTTTCCTCGGGCGCAATGTTGATGTCGCCCGCAACCAGCAGGGGCAGGGCGGAGCGCCTTGCGGCCCGGGCTGCATAGAACGCCCGCATCCGCTCCACGAAATCGAGCTTGTGCGCGAACTTCTCGTTGAGCTCGGGGTCGGGAATGTCGGCGCCCGCCGGCACATAGAGGTTCTGCACCTCGAAGCCCGCCACTTCGGCGGACGCGCAGCGGGCATGCCCGTGGCGGCAGAGGCCAGGCGTCTCCAGCGGCTTCATCGGCAGCTTCGAGACGATGGCGACGCCATGCATCCCCTTCTGACCGGAGAGGTGAATGTACTTATAGCCGGCCGCTTCAAACGCCTTCCGGGGGAACTGGTCCTCGAGGCACTTGATCTCCTGCAGGCACAGCACGTCCAGCTTCTCACGCTTGAGGAAGGCGATCACGCGGTCGATGCGGAGACGAACGGAATTGATGTTCCATGTCGCCAGGGAGAGGCGGTTCATATCGTAGGGGAAATCGGCAATCTGGAGGGGTAAGGCACATGCAAACAATCAGGCGCGCCGCCGCCCAAAGCAAGAAAAAGCGGCCCGGCGCGCAAGGAAATCCGGACGGCAGTCAGAAGTGTGCGGCAAAAGCCCCAACGCGAACGCGCCCAGCCGCGGGGACAGCCAGGCGCGTCGTGCGCCCCGGGGGCGCATCATGGGCCGGGGGGATAGCACCGGCGTTCGAACCGCTGCGAGCGCCTGCGGGGGGAAGCTCAGGCGCGAGCTGCTTCGATCCACGTGGCAATAAAGCCACGAGCGCTCAGATTTGTCATCTGAAACATGGTTAAAATTAGCGTGTGTCTGATGGGCTACGCGGGCGCGGGATGAGACGTCAGCCGACCGGCGTTGGCGCCATACGGCGGCATCCGGGAAAATCCCGAATGCCGCACGGGCAGGGCGTTAGTTGCGACGCGAGTCGCCAGCGTCGCTCGGGTCTTTCACGATGAAGAGCGAGGGCTTCAGCGACACGTTTTTCTGGATGTTGCTCAACTGGACGCGGGTTTCCGAGCCTGCGCCGTCAACCTGGCGCCAGCCCATCAGTTCGAAGTCCGTCTGGCGGAATTGCAGGATCATCTTGCCTTCAGCTTCGCCGGTCTTGTCGACCAGCGTGACATAGTGCGAGCCGTTCGACGTCTGGACATCGGTGACACTGCCATCTTTCTTGAGGTCGATGTTCGAGCGCAGGAAGAGGTGCAGTGGCGTCGAGGACAGCGGCACGGCGTCATACGACTTCCGCTTGGGCTCCTCGATCGACACGGTCGTGCCGTCCGACACGATGAAGATCGGCTCCGGCGTCGAGTATTCGAAGCGCACCTTGCCCGGGCGGCTGATGTAGAACAGGCCGTTAGACGGCGAACCTGACGGATCGACCTGCGTGAAGCGGCCCTGCACGGTCTTGGTGTCGGTCATCGCCTTGGCGACACGATCAATAATGCCGTTGCGGTCGAGGCCGCCGGGGGCCTGCACCTTGACGATCTCGACGGCGCCGGGCTTGGCGACTGCAGGGATCGCCTTGGGAGCAGCCGCTTTTGGCGGCGCGACGACCACAGGAGCCGGCGCCGGCGTGACCGCCGGTGCAGGGGCTTCAATGGCCGCAGGAAGCGGCGTCACCGCGACAGGAGCCGGCGCCGCCAGCGCTTGCGCGGACACGGAAAGGGCGAGGGGAATGATCGATGACATGATGCTCATGGCAGCCAACCTCGTCTTCGCGCCCGGCGAAAACAAGACCGGGGCAAGGAATTTTCGCCCTGTTTTCATGAACATCGGTTCAGTCCTAAGCTGTTAATCCGAATGGTGATCGAGGCTAACGCGATGGGACCGAAACAGTTTCATGACCTCGTCATGGCCTTTCCGCATACGGAACAGGGCGTCAGCTATGGGCAGCCTTCCTACAAGGCGTTCGGCAAATTCCTGACCCGGCTCAGGTCCGAAGACGACCGCGTGGTGCTGGGTCAGGTGCCGCTGGATGAGCGGGAAATGCTGTGCGAGGCGGATCCGGAGACATTCCACTTCACGGATCATTACCGGAATTACCCTTTTGTTCTGGCCAGGCTGAAACGCATCGATGCGAAACGGCTGCGCGGTTATCTCGAGCGGCAGTGGCGCCATAATGCGCCCAAGAAGTGGCTCAAGGCTTGGGACGCGGGAACGGATCTGCCGCCGCTGCCGGAGACGGCGACGGGGAAGAGGGCAAGGAAGACGAGATGAAGACGTTGTTGATCCTGATCCTGGGCGGACTGCTCGCCCTGGGCGGTTACCTCACCAAGCCGGACGAGCAGGCGCATGAAGCCAATGCGGAGAAGCAGCTGTCCTCGACGCGCGGCGGCTTCGATATCGGCGAACTGATCGCCGACAAGGTGTTCGGCGCGAATTCGAAGGACGGCCGCAAGTTCGAGGACCTGTTCGTCGCGACGAAATACACCGTCAAATCCAACGACACGATTGTCATGGAATGCTGGGGCGTGTTCGCCCAGTTCCTGTGCTCGCAGCCGGAAGCGAAATAGGCCATAACCGCAGGTGGCGGGGGCCGGTGCGGGGTTGGTGATGCGCGCATTTCTGGTTTTGCTTGTGCTGGTCGGGCTTGCCGCCGCCGCGGGATATTTCACACGGCCAAGCCAGGGCGTTCATCGCGGCGTTGCGACGGCGCTGATGACGCAGGGCCGCGTGGCGCGGCCGGATGCGACGGGCCGCTACGCCTTCGATGACTTCTACGTGGTCACGCGATCGACCATCCAGGCCGATGGGCGCGATGTGCTGCAATGCTGGGGCGTGTTCACCCGCTTCCTGTGCACGGGCGACGCCGCGCAGGTCAGCACGTCGGCAGCGGGGCAGGGCTGAGGCAGGGTCGGTTTTCCGCATCGCATGGGGCAAGACGCGAGGGGGTCGGAATGAAGCAGGGCTGGTTCAAACGCTATCTCATCGTGGTGGGCGTGATCCTGATCGTCCTGATCGCGGGGGGCGTATGGCTGAAGCCTTCGCCTGAGAAATTGCGCGAAAGCGTCGAGGCCGGGCTCACCGAATATGCGCGGGCCAAGACGGAGGCGGGCGAGACCATGCCAGCGGTCGCCCACCAGGAATCGCGCGACTGGATCATTGCCGCAAGCCATGTCGCCACTGTCGGGGACAAGACCTTCTTCTGCATTGGCGGCTTCAAGGTCACGTACTGCCAGTCGCCAGACGCGTGACCTGCGCAGCGGCGGCATCGCTTGCCGGATTCAGGCAGCGCAAAAGAAAAGGCCGGCCCCGAGGGGCCGGCCTTCCTTGTGCCTGACTGCGGCGCGGCTCCACGCGCACGCACCCAGGTGGCTCAGAGTCGTGGTTAGCTAACCTTGAGGTTCACGGCCGACATCTTGCCGGAGCGTTTGTCAGCCTGTTCTTCGAACGAGACCTTCTGACCATCAGCCAGGCCACGGAGGCCAGCGGCTTCCACCGCGCTGATGTGAACAAACACGTCTTTCGAGCCGTTGTCCGGCTGGATGAAGCCATAGCCCTTGGTGGTGTTGAACCACTTCACGGTGCCAGTCGCCATTGTCGTCTTCCTTGTAGCAATGCTTGCAACGTACGCAAAAGCGTTACGTCTCTTGATCATCAAGTGTAGGTGGATGTCATCAGCACGCGCCGGGAGCCGATAGAGGCGGGGCGGAGGCCAAGTCGTCGGCCGAAACTCGATTGGCGCCATATACATCCTCTTTTGCCAAATGGCAAAAGGCTTAGGCGCCGGACCCGTTTCGAGTTGATTTTGGGCTGTTTCCGGCGCATTTCAGGGGATGTCGTTCTTCTGTAGCGCGGGGATGTGTCCCGCGCGAGGGCGCCGCCAGGAGGCCCTTTGACCCTCGAAGACAAAATTCCCGCGATGTCTGTTGCGGAACTCGAGAACCTGCACGCCAACGCGCTGCGTATCTCGCAGGGCCCCGCCAACAAGCAGCAGGCGGAGGCCGCGCGGCTTCTGCCCATAATCGCCGAGGCGCTCGTGCTTCAGCGCGCAGCAGGCGCGGTCGAAGCGGCCGAGAAAAGGGCGGTCCGCCAGAAGGACATGGCCGCCGCCCGGGCCAAGAAGACTGCCGCCCGCAAGGCCGCCAGCGAAGAGACCTGATTTCGGCGACAACGCCGTGAGGACAAAAAAGGCCGGCTCCCGGGAGCCGGCCTTTGTTTTGCGTGCAGCAAGCGCCCGGAGAGGAAGGGGGAGAGGAAGGGGTCAGGCCGCTTCTTCGTCATTGTCAGGGGAGGGCGAGGCGCCGCCGCCTCGGCCCGTGTCGCGGGAGAGGATCTGGCGCTTGCCCGCATGGTCTGCGCCGGAGATGACGCCTTCGCGCTCCATCCGCTCGATCATCGAGGCTGCGCGGTTGTAGCCGATGCGCAGGACGCGCTGGACGTAGGAGGTGGTCGGGCGCTTGTCGCGCACCACGGCGGCCACGGCCTCGCGGTACATATCCTCTTCCGGATCGCCCGAGCTTGTACCGAAGGCGTTGTCGGATACGGAGGCTTCTTCTTCCACCGGATCGGTGATGCCTTCGACGTATTGCGGCGTGCCCTGGTCCTTGAGCCAGTTCACGACGCGCTCGACTTCCTCGTCCTTCACGAACGGACCGTGGACGCGGCTGATCTTGCCGCCCGACTGCATCCAGAGAAGGTCGCCCATGCCGAGCAGCTGTTCGGCGCCCTGTTCACCGAGAATGGTGCGCGAGTCGATCTTGGTGGTGACCATGTAGGAGATGCGGGTCGGGAAGTTCGCCTTGATCGTGCCGGTGATGACGTCGACCGAGGGACGCTGCGTGGCGGTGATGAGGTGGATGCCGGCGGCGCGCGCCATCTGGGCGATACGCTGCACGGCGCCTTCGATGTCCTTGCCGGCAACCAGCATCAGGTCGGCCATCTCGTCGATGATGACCACGATGTGCGGCATCGGCTCGGGCTTCATCGCCTCGTTCTCGAAGATCGGCTCGCCGGTCTCCTTGTTCCAGCCGGTCTGGATCTGACGGGTGAGGTGCTCGCCTTTCGCTGCGGCTTCCTCGGCTTTCTGGTTGAAGCCCGCAAGGTTGCGCACGCCCATCTTGGACATGATCTCGTAGCGGCTTTCCATTTCGCGCACGACCCATTTGAGGGCCAGCACGGCCTTCTGTGGATCGGTGACGACGGGCGCCAGGAGATGCGGGATGCCCTCGTAGATCGAGAGTTCCAGCATCTTCGGGTCGATCATGATGAAGCGGCACTTCTCGGGCGGCAGTTTGAACATCAGCGACAGGATCATCGCGTTGATGCCGACCGATTTGCCCGAGCCTGTCGTACCCGCGATCAGCAGGTGAGGCATCTTGCCGAGATCGCCGATCTGCGGCTGGCCTTCGATGCTTTCACCCAGGGCAAGCGGCAGGGCCATGCGGGCGCGGGTGAACTCGTTCGAGGACAGCAGGTCGCGAAGGTAGACCGTCTCGCGGTTCGGGTTGGGCAGTTCGATGCCGATGGCGTTGCGGCCCGGAATGACGGCGACGCGCGCAGAGGTCGCCGACATGGCGCGCGCGATGTCTTCGGCGAGGGCGATGACTTTCGAGGAGCGCACGCCGGCGGCGGGCTCAAGTTCGAAGAGGGTGACGACGGGGCCGGGGCGCACTTCGGTGATGCGGCCCTTGATGCCGAACTCGTTGAGTACGCCGGCGAGACGATCGGCCATGTCGAGCAGGCGCGCCTCGTCGACGTCGGAGCGGCGGGGCGGGGGCACGTCGAGCAGTTCGATGGGAGGCACCGCAGTGTTCGGATCGCGCACGCGCGTCGGCTGCGGTGCGCGCGGGGCGGACTGCTGCACAGGTTGAGCAGGCGCCGCGCCGGAGGAGGGCTGCTGCGGCCGAGAGATCGTGCGTGGCGCGACAGGCGCTGCTGCAACCGGCGCCGCTTCGGCTGGCACGGGGCGG
>JAVBYB010000341.1 GCA_030824255.1 bacterium | reverse complement strand
GTTCGCGACGATCAGTTCGCCTGCAGTTATGAGCCGTGTCGCGCGATAACAGGTAACTTCCGCGGAGCGCGAGTTGGCAGCAGTGGACACAATGACAAACTTCCCAATGTCGCCCAGTGTGACTGGCAGGTTCAGCGCCGGTACACGCCGCCGAACAAGCGTGCGTACTGCGTCGCGCTCGATCTCTACGCGCGGCTGGCCGTGAGGCATGACAGCGATAACGAGCTGCCTAATGCGATCTCGTTCGCTCTCCTGAATGCACCCGAGCTCGACGACGTCACCGATACGGATACGCCGATCATCAGTCGAAATTGTATCGATGGGCTTCAAGATACAGCCGTGAGCCTGTGCGTTGATAATGAGGCTGAGCCAGATCGCGACCGGCATTCGAACTATTTTCTCAAGCTGTTGTTGATGGAGGCGAGCTGATCCGCCGCCTGCACGATCTGGGCATTTGCCGCGTAGCTGCGCTGCACGATCATCAGGCGAACCATTTCATCATTCATGTTCACATTGGACTGTTCGATGCCGCCTTGCACAAAGCGACTTGCGCGCTCGTTATCTGGCTCGAGCGGCTCAATCGCGGACGCATTGAGCAGCTCAAAGAGCCCGCCATCCATTGATTTCAAGCTTTCCGGCGAGAGCACGCGCACCAAGTCGATCCGCCCGAGTTCAACTCGCTCCGTACTGTCTGAGAGGAGTGCGCTCACGTCTCCTCGCTGATCAATTCGAAGGTCACTTGCATCAGAAGGAATGGCGATCATTGCGCGCAGCGGAATGCCATCCGCAGTGCTAAGGAGGCCGTCGCTTTGGATCGAAAGGGTGCCGCCGCGCCATAGAAGCGACGTCCCATGCGGTCCGAGAAGTTCGATGAAGCCGTTGCCGCTGATCGCAATGTCAAGCGCGTTGCCAGTGCGCTTTATCTCGCCGGGGTCGTCGATTGACATAATTGTTCTTGCTGTGACGCCCACTGATTGAGGTGGCGCTTCAAGGTTCGGAGTTGGGCTGGTCGGATCTCCTTGAGCCGTCAGTAGGTCTACAAACCTCACGTCTGATCGCTTGAAAGCAGGTGTGTTCACGTTAGCTACATTGCCGGCTAGCACCTCAAGCGCGCGCTGCTGCGCATTCAGAGCAATGGCGCCGATCTCGAAAGCGTCGTTCATGCAGAACTCCTTGCGAAGGTCGAGATGCTGCTGTTGATGAGCGCGTCATAGGTCTGAACGATCCGGGATCCGATCTCGGCGCCACGCAATGCTTCCATCATCGTGACCATTTCAGTCGCCATCTCGACATTGGCGGCTTCGATCATGCCCTGCTTCAGCGAGGGCGTAGCGACCTCCGCCACATCGCCAATGGCTCTGAATGCAATGCCGCCAACCGGATCCAGCTGACTTTTCTCCGCGGTCGCAAAGACGCCGATACGGGCAACTGGTAGCCCACGTTCGATCACGACGCCGTCGCTCAGGATTTCAACGGCGGGATCCCTGATGACGAGGTCGCCGCCTGACGCAGCCTGCAGGACCATGTCCTGAACATTCCGCAGCAGACCATCTGCGCCGCGGCTGAACTGTCCGTTTCGCGAATAAAAGAGCGTTCCGTCCTCTGACCTCAGCTGAAAGAATCCAGGTCCAGCAAGCGCGATATCGAATGGTTGCCCCGTCTCGCGCAGTGCGGCCTGACTGAAATCTGTGAAGGCTGGATGTGTGTTGATGTTGGGCGACGTCTGTCCTGACAGAATAGCGTCAAAAGAAATCTGACGCTTGAAGCCGGCCGTCGATGCGTTCGCGATGTTGCGTGCAACCGTTTCGAGACGCTGCTGCGAGCTTGCAAGAACGATCTGGCCGATCTCAAGCAGTTCGCCGCTCATATCACCCCCTAAGTGATCGCAACCGTTCCCTAGGAATATCGCTACTCGCCTAATAGGAGAGTTGCAATGATTTAACTCGCGTATTTGGGGAATTGCTGTGCATGAAAATTGGCTCGTTTCCCTCTTCGCAAAAATGAAGATCAGCGACCGCGTGCCAGCTGAAGCACAGCATCCTGAAGCGTTCGCCCATTTAGTGAGACAGGCGTTATCATGGCGCGTTCGATGATTGCCTTTGCAGTGTCGTGTCTTCCTTCGCCTGCAAGTGAGAGCGCCTGAGCGAGTGAGCCAGTCAGTGATTTCGAATCCAGACGTCGCGCAACTTCTGCAAGGTGGCGCCCCTCGTCAGCGCGGCCAGCAATGAACATCGCAACTGCAAGCGAGCCTTGTGCTTCAGCAAAGCTCGGGTCGAGTAATCGTGCGCGGTGAAATGAGGCTTCCGCCGCAGCCGTCTCGCCCGACATCAACTGCGCCCATCCCGTCGCAAGCCAGCTACCGACATGTTCGCCGAAAAGCTCGGCGCCGCGCTGCAATGCGCTGGTCGCCTCTGTCAGGTTGCCATCAGAAAACGCCACAAGACCTCTGCCGATCCAGCCGCGTGCCGAGGCGGGGTTTCGCAACAGTGCTTCTGAGAACTTTGCATTTGCGCCGGCGATGTCATGTGCATCAAGAGACAGGAGCCCGAGAGTTACGAGCGCATCGGGATGCGATCCTGCACGCGAAGCCGTCGTCTGCGCCAGTTCAGGATCGTCGAGATCCATTGCAAGAACGGACGTGGCGGCGAGCAGGCCGGCATGATCCGGGTGAAGCTTGATGAGTGATCTTGCCTGTTCGGCTGCTTCTTCGAACCTGCCCTGATCATGCATGATCTGAACTCGCAAGGCAGCTGCCTGGCCCAGAACGTTGACAGTTGTGTCGTCGAGTGCAGCGAGCGCCTCTTCTCGCGCCCCTTGCATGGCCAATGACCAACCTAAATTGAACTGTAGGGGTGGGGAGCTAGGATGAGCTTTGGTGAGTTCCTCGAATAGTTTCGCAGCTTCCTGAAAGCGCTCCTGTCGAAGGGCTGCTAGCCCCGCCAGATTCTTTTCCCGGTCGGTTAGGGGAGAGAGGAAGGCATAGCGAGTCAAGAATTCAACGGCATCTTCTGGTCGCTGCTCTGACAGCGCTGCTTCGGCACAATCCGATAGCAGGCTCAGGTTCGTCGGATCCTGTTCCAGAAAGCTGCGAAGCATGTCGAGCTTTGAGGCATGCTGGTTATCCGTCATGTCATCCACCTTGAGCTCCCGAAAGCACGGGCTCCTGTTTTGAGGCGACGTCATCCTCCAAGCGAACAATCCCGTGCGATCGTAAATCGAGATGCAACGGGATCTCCGAAACGGAGAGAACAAAAAGTCTTGGAATGCTGCGCCGCGTAAGTCCGCGCAGAGGGCGGCGGACATCTGGGCCGCACAAAAGTACCGCTTCGCGTCCCTGGCTCATCATTTCTGCAGAAAGTGCGGTGAGCCTACGGATGATGCGTTCCGCCAGCTTTGGTTCTATGAGTAGCGTGTCACGTTTCTGTGCGCCCGCCGCAACCGACTGGAGCTGGTTTTCGAGGCGCGGATCCAGGCTGATCACGGAAAGATCTCGGTGGCGTCCGCGCAAGCGGTCGCAGATGGCGTGACCAAGGCGCTGGCGCAGCAGTTCCGCCAACTGGTTCGGGTCCTTCTCCGCTCGTGCTATATCAACGAGATGCTCCATCACGATGTCGATGGAGGCAATCGATACGCTTTCAGATAGCAGGTTTTGCAGTACGCGTTGGATGTCAGATATGGACAGAAGCGTCGGCGTCAGTTCTTCGACAAGCCCCTTCTGCCGCGATCGTACATCTTCAAGCAACTTGGCCGTGACAGCTCGTGTCAGCAGCGCTGGCGTCGCAGAGCGCAATATTTCGCCAAGATGCGTCATGAAAACGGTAACCGGATCAACGACCGTATAACCCTCTGACTTTGCTTCACCGGTCTGCGATTCATTGATCCAGACGGCAGGCAAGCCGAATGCAGGGTCCACTGTTTCAATGCCGACTAAGCGTTTTTGGGTGGCCTGTCCCCGGATCGCAAGAATGCGCGAAGGGTCGATCTCGCCGCTCGCGTGTCGTGTCCCATGGACACTCACTTCGTACGCTTGAGTACTTAGACCCGCACCGTCGACAAACTTGATGCCCGGCAAGGGGATGCCGTGAGATTTCTCACTTGCATCCCGCAAGGTCGCAATCCGTTCGTTAAGGAGAGCCGTTTTGTCGCGCCACGCCTCGGAAAGGGCTGCGCCGAACCCGATCGTCAGGGGGGCGACGCCAGGTGCAACCTGCATCGCCTTGTCATCGAGCGTATCAGTTTGGCTCTGTTCGATCTCCTCAGCTCGCTTGCGGCGAAGCGCAAGCCAGGAGGCGATCAGTGCGCAGGCAATAATAGCGATCGGCCATTTTGGCATACCAGGAAGGAAAAGCAGCAGGCCAAGCACAATACCCACAATCACCAGAACACGTGGTATTGCCGACAGCTGCTTCACTACTTCAGTACTGAGCTCTTTGTCCGCGGTTGAACGCGTTACGATAATGCCTGTCGCAATCGAAACAATGAGAGCGGGAATCTGGGTCGCGATGCCATCGCCGATCGTCAGCAACGAGAAGTGTTCCAACGCGGTCTGCCAGTCCATGCCCATCTGGACGATGCCGATGATCCAGCCCGCGATAATATTGATCAGGAGGATGATCACGCCCGCGATCGCATCGCCCTTCACAAACTTGCTGGCGCCATCCATCGCCCCGTAGAACGAAGCCTCCTTTTCAAGCTCTGCGCGCCGGCGGACAGCCTCATTCTGGTCGATCAGCCCCATGTTGAGGTCTGCGTCGATACTCATCTGCTGGCCGGGCATTGAATCCAGCGTGAAACGCGCTGCGACCTCAGAGACACGCTGAGCTCCGGACGTCACAACCACGTACTGGACGACCACCAAAATAAAGAAGACGACCAGGCCAACGACGAAGTTTGCTGCGACCGCAAACGAGCCGATCGACTTGATGACCTCGCCAGCATCGCCGTCCGTAAGGATCAAGCGCGTCGCAGCGATGTTCAGCGATAGCCGGAAAAGCGTCGATATCAGGAGAAGGGATGGAAAAGTTGAAAACTCGACTGGCTTCTTGACGTACAGGGTCAAGAGCAGAATCGTCAGCGCAAGCCCGAAATTGATCAGGATCGCCATGTCGAGAAGCATGGGTGGAATAGGCGAAAATAAAACGATAAGAATAACGACGAGGCCGACTACGAGCGCGAGTTCGCGCGTATTCTTGCGTAGGGCTTCAAGCATTTGCTGCTCCCAGTCGGCTTCGCCGGTGGTTGGCCATTTTCAGATACAGGTCGACGACAGCGCGGTAATTTTCCGGAGAAATCTCGTCGCCGGGATCGCAGTGCTTGTAGAGAGCGCGCGCCAGTTGCGGGGCTTCAAATACTGGAATCGATAGCTCGGCCGCGCGTCTCTTGAGCATAAGGGCGAATGCATTGCGACCCTTCGCCCGCACCGAAGGAGCTTCCATTGTGCTTGAATTGTACTTCAAAGCGACAGCGTAGTGCTCAGGGTTCACGATCAGCATGTCTGATCCGGGCAGATTTCCCATTGCCGCGGTCTGCTTTGCAAACAACGCGTGCAGTTCTTTACGCTTTCGTTTGATCCGCGGCTCGCCTTCACGTTCCTTTACTTCGCGTGTTAGTTCACTGTGGCTCATCCGCATCTGTTTCTGAAACTCGCGGCGCGCCATGACTTGGTCGATTGCGGCAAAGACGAGGGCGAGAAGAACAAACGTGAACAGGAGGCGCATCGAGCCGTCTTGGATCGCGACTACAAGTGTACCCGCGTCAATGACCGTGCCCGCGCTGGCGAGAAAAGCGTTGAGCAGGATGATCGCGGCGGCGGTGCAATAAACCGCCAGCTTCAGGACATTCTTCAATGTCTCCTTGAGCATCCTCAAAGAAAACAGCCGCTTCAAGCCTTTGGCCGGGTTGAGTCGTCCGAAGTCTGGTTTCAATGGATGCGTCGAGATTGAGAGACCGCGTACTTGCATGATCTCCAAAAACAGAACTATGAGTGCAATCGAGCAGGCGAAGGTGGCCGTGCTCCAGACTGCTGATGCAAAAGTCTGAGGCACCAAGTCAGGAAGCGCTTCTCCGGCGCTCGCGGCATCGACGGATGTCCGCAGTATTCGTTCCGTGGACTGCGCCAAGTCTTTCAGCATGTCCGCGCCGGCGACGACGGCATACAGTGTCAGCCCAGCAAGGACGGAGAAAAAGCCAAGGTCGGTACCGCGCGCGATCTGTCCTTTCTCGCGCGCCCGTTTCAGCTTGAATGGCGTCGCTTCTTCAGACTTGTTCTGCTCTGTTTCCGACATGCTTCGCGATCTATCGAATTAGACTGGGTGTGGCGTCGATTGCAAAGCGAACAATGCGCAGGAACAGTGCACCAGACAGCGAGAAGACGAAGGGAAGCGTCAGCAGCAGGGCCAGGGTCTTGATCTGGAAGCCAAGCACGAGGACGTTCATCTGCGGTAGCGTTCGAGATAAGAAGGCAATCACGATGTCGATCAGCAGCAGCGTCAGAACGACAAGCCCTACAAGCCCGAACGCTAGTATAAATGCGGCTGAGGTGAATTGCACAAGCGCTGGAATATCCGCCTGGTACGCCAGTTGTCCGATCGGAATGAGGTCTGCGGATGCTGACCAGATTGCCAGCAGATCTGCTGGTCCACCGGTCAGGAAGAAGACTACTGCCGCGGCATAAACAAGCAGGGTGCCGATGAGTGGCATCTGGGTCCGCAGCGACGGGTCCGCGAGTAGTGCGAGCCCAAAGCCAACTTGAAAATCGATTGCTCGGCCGACGGTCAGTATCGCGCCAAAGGCGATCTGTAGGCATAGGCTAAAGGCAATTCCGAGCAGCAATTCAGATGCTGCAGCCCCAACCAGCGATAGAACGCCAAGGTTCAATGCTGCGACGGCATCTGCATGCGTCGATACGATCCAAGCGGAAAGCGAGAAGCTCAATAGAAACCGGATTGTCGGTGGTATGCGTAGATAGGTGAACGGCGGCGCGAACATCAGCGTCGGGCCAATTCTCAGCGATACCAGAAGCGTGGCGATGATCCCCCCGGCATAAGCGTCCATGCGCGCTTAGTGCCCAAGACTTGGAATTGACTGGAACAGCGAGACTGCAAACTGGTTGAGGCGTCCGAGCATCCACCCACCAAGCAGGAGAAGCAGAGCTGCTGCGGTCATCAGCTTGGGCACGTAGGAAAGTGTAATCTCCTGAATCTGTGTCGCCACCTGGAAGATGCTGATGACAAGGCCGACCAGCAACGTCCCAAGCAGAATTGGCCCCGCGATGAACATCGCCGCCCATACCAGCTCGTTGAGCAGGAACAGCGCCTGATCAACCCCCATGAAATTCCCTCGTTGCCTGAATTTCTGCGCTCATATTCTCGTATTGGGCGAGTTCATACGACATGCCAGACGCCCGGCGTGTCAATGAAAAGCTCGAGGATTTGCACAGCAAGTTTGCGACGCCGAGATGTTGTGGCTTCGTGGTTCAATCCCGCTCTAGCAAAAGAGGCGATGAAGAAGCGCCTGGGTGACGGAGCTCAGCGGGGCACTCGCCGGCGCGGGAAGGGGGCTTGCTCTCGCCAGCGCTTGCTGGAGTAGTTTGGGTTCTCCAGAACAACGAACCGGCTGTTCCAAAAGGTATCGACGCTCTGTTTCCAGATTCCTTGTGCCGCGGTGAGAGGCGACTGGCGTGGAGATTTGGTTCGTGTGAGGCGAAGCGGCGCAATCTTTCGTCGTGCAGCAAAGCTTTGGGTGGGTCTGACAGGACTCACCGGTCAAATTTTTACGCATCCGTCTGAAGGGGTTGGCGAGATCGCCTGAAAGATACCAACAGACTACCAGCACTTAGAGTAGCGCTATCCATTCTGCAGTCTTCATCCGTCGCAGGCATTAGGCGTTGTAGAGAACGCCCACGATCAGCCGCGCGTACGCGACCGTGTCGAAGCCTTTGTGACCCTTGCCGATCGCGAGGACCTGCGAGCGCCCGAGCCCGCCGATACTATCGAACTGGCGAAGGTGCGTGAGATCACCCGGCAAGGCGTCGCCGACGCGCTTGAAAATGCTGGCGCCATTGCTCAGCGACAGAGCAACGAGGCGGCCCCTGAAGCTATTGAGCTCGTTTAACGGTACCGGCCTGCCGCCTAGCACTACCTGTTTGGGGAGCGCCAGCGGAACAGCGCTTTGATCAATGACGCGAAAGGCGACCTCAATGTCTGCAAGGGCCTTGCTGCCATTGATCTCGACGGCCTCGTCATTGCCGGGCCCTTGCGTGATGTTGTGTTCGAAGATCACGCCGCACACCTGGTGGAGCGCAACTTCGACTTCTGGCCGGAAAATTGTCTTCGGCGAGCGCGCTTTCGGGTCGACGGGCTCCGCGGTCAGGCCGATGATCGTTGAATTGGCTGATCTCAGAAAGCGACGGGCGTAAGTGTTCCCACCATGACGCGCGATCACCAGGCCGCGGTCGTTCACCGCCGTTGGAATCGCGTCCACAATCGCAAGCGATCCTTTTGGCGCTGAGAAGCCGAAATTGTCACGCCGCAGATAGAAAGCAGCCTTGCCCTCGAATACCTTCGGATCGAGCGGTTCATATTCCTCCTGTGACCCGTCTGTCGGCTGATGGATTGTAAACGCCGCGAGGTCCGGGCAAATCACCACGTGCAGGGTGGGGGGCTGCATGGCGGTCAGATCTTCTGGAGGGGCCGCTGGTTCGTCCGGATGGGCGTCCCTGCGCCGCCAGCGCCGGCATTCGTCCCACATCTCCTCGGTCAGTCGTGAGATCTGGTCTAGATCGCTTACGTGCGGCGCCACGTCTCCAGCGCGGATCTCGTGCCTGTTTCCGTGATGCGACTTGTTCATCAGGACGAGCACCGGCGAGGCATCGACCAGCGCCTTGTGGTCCACGAACTGCTTGAAGACGCTTGCGGCGAACATGGATTGCGCACCCGCAGCACGAACCTCCTGCCGAAGGCGCGCGGTGAAAGCCGCCAGAGTCGGGTGCGGGTTTTTCTTGAGCCAGGTGGAGAACGCGGCGTCTTCGAACAGATCGCCAAGCTTGTGCTCCATGTAGACACGGCAGGCATCCACATAGCTTCTGGCAGGTTCTTCGGCGTCAACGTCTTCTTCATAGGCAAGCCGCCGCTCGTTGATCTCGACAAGGGAGGGGCCTGTGCGGAGTGTCGGCTGCAGCCGCGTGGCCGGCAGGACTTCGCGATGCTGGGTGTTGGCCACGCCCACACTCTTCACCAAGGCATCGGCAAAGCGCGCATCATAGGATGTCGCGATCAGCTGGACCGTCCCCTTCGCCAATCCCGCCACGACCGCCGCGAGGCGCTCCCGGTTTTCGCTGTCCAGCAGCTCTTGCGGGTCATCAAGGATCATCAGCCGCAGGCCGCCGCGTTCCTGCATGACGTGGTGCCAGAACGCGAGGTAAAAGCCGACAAGTCCTGCGCGGAGGGCGGAGGCGTTTGTGACATGTTGGGCTGGGGCGACAACGCCGCCCGCCTTCATGAGCAGGTCCAGCTCGCCATCGCGGCCCAGCGGCGCATCAACGAGTTGATGGGCAATTGTCGGGAACGCGCCGACATAGATCTTCTGCCGCCAGTCCGCGGCTGCCGCGCTGAGCGTAGTCCGCAATTCGTCGACCTGTTGATCCGCCAGGTCACCGAGCTTCATGACCTCGTTCAAACTCTCACTCGCACGGGCATAAGAAGCCAATCGCTTTTCGACGATGCGCCGATCCGAAATTGCCTTGCTCAGGCGGCCGCACCAATTCAGGGCGTCGGTGAGCGGCTTTGCGGCGCGCACCGTTTCGTCAAGATCGAGCAGCTTGCCCATTAGGGTGAGTGTCTCGCCTTGCTCGTCAGGCTTGTGCTTGCCGACGAGCTGCTCAAAAAGCGATTTCGAAAAAGCGTCGTTTGCTGTGCGCCAGTCGGCGAAATTCAGGGCCTGCTCAAGCCGCTTCAGCGCTACGCCGAGCTTCTCGCACCCAACGGGCATGTCGAATGTGCTCGGCGCCGCGACCGGCGGGCGATCCGCCAGTAGCCTGTCCATGGAAGCTGAAGTGCCGCCCGCAAGTGCGCCAAGAACTCCCTTGAAACAGTCGGCTTCAAAGAGTTCTTCGCATAGCGCTGTCCGCAGGAGATCGGTCGGATGACCGGGCAGCGACAACGCTAGTTCACGCTGGAGAGGTTCGGGAAGCGAGGCGATAAGTTCATTGAGTGCCGCCTGGGACCACTGCTTTAGGGTATGCGACATCAATGTTGCGCTTTTACCAGCGTCCTGGAGATGGCTCTTGACGGTCTTTCCCGTGACCGGGTCAGTCACATCGATCAGGGAGGCGCCGCAAGCAACGCACAAGTCGTCGTCCCGCGCTGCATCAGGATGATCGGAAAGCCAGCTGGCGATCCTTGCGTAGAGGCGGGTCCGAGCAGCCGTATCCGGGTTTTCCGCCAGCGACTGGAGCTCCTTCAGCTCGCTACGGAGCGTGGCAATCCTAGCCCGCGCCTTCGCTTTCTCCGCGTCGCCAAGCGCCCCTAGTTCGCGCAACCGGCTCAGCGCGGGCAGTTTCCCGATGCGCCCAAGCTCGCCGAACGCAAGCGCGACGTTCTCTTCCAGATCGGACTTGCTCTGGGAATCTTCGGGGTCGAATGTGTCTCCGAGGATCGTCTTCGCGGACTCGAAGGCCTGCGTCTTGAGATCCTCGAAATGATCCGAGATCGCCATAAAGGCGCCCTCGATGGCCCGGTCGTGTGATGGGGAGGGCACGGCCGTTGGCGGCATAATCGACGGATGCTCCGACAGGAGCTTCTCGAGGTCCTGCTTTGCGGTGTTGTACCGGTCGTCGGCGCTGTCCGCTTCTAGCTTCTTTGTCCTGGTGAGCTCCTTGAGCCTCGTAATCGAACGACGGCAATGATCCGCCAAGTCTACCAGAGCCGACAGGCCGGTGAGCTGTGAAACAGCACGGCCCAGCTCCGATTCCGATCCGACCCGGATCAGGGAGAGAAATCCGGGCATCACCGTCCCGATACGCACTGCGATCGGATCGAGGCCGAGCGTCTCTATGTTGGAGCTTTCGGAGAGCTTTCCGCGCGTCGTGCGGGTTTGGGACCTTCGAATGGGCGGCAGCAGGTTGCCGGCGTCATCTTCGAACGTCAGTTCGACCCAGGTGTCGGCGGGTATCCATGGTTGGTCAGGCCGGAAATCGGCTACGTCGGGCAAGGGCGTGACAGGCGACAGCCGATGTGACGTCGGCTCGTCTTCGCCAACGCCATCGATCAGGCATTCGTAGTCGTTGTGAGCTTTCTCTGGAAAACGTTGGGCTCGAAGGATGTCGCCGGTTAGTGCCCAGATGATGGCGTTCGCCAACGACGTTTTCCCCGAGCCGTTTCGACCCTCGAAAAGCGTGAGGGGTGCTGCAAATTCGTAGACGAAGTTCGCTGGGGCAGTGGAGGGCGTCCCATACTTATGTAGCCCTGCGAACCGATGCGCTTCGAGTTTCCGCAGGGTAAGTTTGCGCAGTGTACGGCTGGTCCGGACGGGGGGAATCGTAGGCACGCTCCGAGCAGGTTGCTGCGTGGCGTCGACGAGTTTCTCTAGGTCGGAAGTATTGAGATTGGCTGGCCATTTTGTGGTGCCGTAGTCTTGGTACCACTGCAGTGCGTTTCTGGCGGCATCGGAGGAAAGGGTAAACGTGTCCCCGCCGGTTATAAGGACCGGTCTGCCACCGATGAGGTCGGCCAGCAGCGTATCGAGCGTGTGCAGGTGTAGGGCCCGTGGCTCAAAGTCAGTCATCCGCTCTCCCACGCCCGGACATGCTAAAACGTCGCGTGCTCCCAAAACGCAAATACCCTAGCGCAGAGATTTCAGCAGAGCGAGTTGTTACCCCAACGGCAGGATCGAGCCTCAGGCACTCCAATAGCCAAGCTCACTTGTGGATGCCTCGATTCTGCGCGGCTCCCTCGTGCCGTCGGCGTCGTTCACGCAGGTATGCTGCTGATCCGCTCAGCGTTACTTTTCCAACCACAAGGCATGCGTTGCTGAATTCCGACGCGATGCAGAGTTTCTGCTGACGCACCACAGAGAAGTTCAAGTCAGATGTCAGTCACACGAGACAATCACTACGTGCCGCAATGGTATCAAGAAGGCTTCCGGGAGCCAGGCAGCTCTACGCTGGCCTATCTCGACCTTTCGCCACGCAAGATCATCCTGCCCAACGGCCAACAGAAGGAAGAGCGAAGCCGGTTCAACTGGACCCCGGCCAAGTGTTTCCGGCAGCGTGACTTGTACTCGACCTTCTTCGGAGCCGCGGTGAACGACGAGATCGAGCGGCGTCTTTTTGGCGAGATCGATACTAATGGCGCCCACGCCGTCAGGGCATTTGCGGGCACGGACGAGAGCGAGTGGATCCGGCGTTTCGAAGACTTTTACATCTACATGGACGCGCAGAAGCTCCGAACCCCGAAAGGGCTCGACTGGCTGAAGGCCCAGTATCCCCGGTTGGACCAGAACGGTCTGTTGTTCGAGATGCAGGGTGTTCGTACGATTCACTGCTCGATCTGGAGCACCGGCGTCCGCGAGATTGTATCGGCAGAAGACAGCGCGGTGAAGTTCATCGCGACAGACCATCCCGTCACGATTTACAACCACGCGCTACCGCCAGACGCGCCGGTGTGCGCCGATCCAAGCGACCCCAGCATCGCCCTGAAGGCATCACAGACAATCTTCCCGTTGGGACGCGATCATTGCCTGATCCTGACCAACCTCGAATACGCCCGTGACCCGCAGACCAATCCCTTGGAGAAGCGCACATTCGCGCGCAACTTCCAGCAGACGATGGTCCTGGCCACAGCCATGATCCGCGAGCGTAAGCTCACACTGGCGGAAGTGACGCGGATCAACTTCATCCTGAAGAAGCGCGCGCGGCGCTTCGTTGAGGCCGGCCGTGAGGAATGGCTGTATCCTGAAAGGACCGTTCAGATCGGCTGGCAGGATTTGCGCGAAACACTGCTCCCGCCGGAGGATGCGTTGTACCACTTCGGCGGCGAGATGTACGCGAGCTATACGGATGGACGGGTTCAATACCAGGATGAGTATGGCCGGACGGAGAAGCCGCGCGAAATTCTAGCCAAGGATGTAGACGAGAAAAGTCTTAGCGGCGGGTCCAGTTGCGGTTGTGGGTCAGGCAACCCTTACAGGCTTTGCTGCAAGGCACTTCCCGCTGCGTTGCGCCGCACATGGAGCACAAGGAGTATTCGCGAACGAAACCTGTTCCTTGAAAACGCTATTGCGGAGGAGCTCAAGATTGGCGAACTGAGCTGGACCGAGATTCGCAAGCGCTTGGTCGATGACCAGATCGCGCGACTCTACTCCTTGTACGCCCACCTCTGGCCCCTCGAGACGGACCTTCTGGCGCTACTTCCCAAGCCAGACGGGCGCCCTCGCGCCGTTTATACCGGCAGCATTCATCCTGCCACGATTCCGGAGTTCGCCATCGGCGTTCCGCTTTACTTCGGTGAGATGCTGATCGAGCACCCTTTCGTCCATGGCCGCTCAATGCGGCCGGAATACAGCCCGATCGACAATCCCCGGGCCTATCGCCAGGAATTTCTCAAGACCGTCCTCACTTTCATGATGCTCATGCCGCTGGTGCGCGGGGGTCTCGTCGAGCTAGTGCCAGACCCGGTTACGTTCAGCACCCATCTTCGCGAGCAGCTGATGACAATGGCGCGCGCGCGACTGAAGGGCGTTAAGCTGGATCGAAACGATGATCCCCGCATCGCCGAGCTGATGAAAGAGGACGACTTCCGGAACATGATGGCGTTGCCGCCTCGCGCGCTGAGCGCCGAGCTTCGTGCCTCGGAAGCCGGCCTCGATGAACGGACATTCCTGCAGGCAGTTCAGCAAATGAGGGAGGCAGACCCGCTCGCCATTCTGCAGGACGGCACGTTTGAGGACGGCGAGGACGGTGGCCTCCTGACGATGGCCAAGTTGGGCCCGAATTTCGAGATGGCAATGTATCTCGCCCAGGCGACCGGCGCTGTCATCGTAACGGACAGTCTCCATCGTTGGCGAGAAATCCGGGCGGCCATGCAGTGGCCGCTGCCGGCCCCGCCATTGACGCTTCGTGCGCTGGCTCGCGCGATTGAAAGCGCTCAGTTCGCGTTTCCGAACCAGCCCGAAGATGTTCTCGATCTGGCGTCGCGATCGTATACGAACACATATCAGGCTATAATACGCGATGCGTTCCGGTACGCACTGGATGTCGAGAGGAAAGGCGCGAAGCCCAATTTCGAGTCGGGGCTGGCCGCACGATTTGCAGGTACGCATGCGGCCTTTCATGCGAGTCTGTTTCGCGAGAACATCGCTCGCACACCAGCGAGGATCGATTGCGCCTTTCCATTCGGCGGCATCCAGGACAACACGATCAACAGGCTGTTGCTGATGTCGAGCTCCGAGTGGCACACGCCGTTCGTGCCGATGGCATTCTACGTGCATCGGCCGGATTCGAGTGAACACAAACGTATCAGGTCACTTCCCGGTCTGAGGTGAGTCGACGTCTTTGGAATCACGGCCGTTTGGGGCGACCCCGCTTCGCGGACCGGGATTTAGGCTTCGCCCCGAGCCCCCTTGGGTCTCGACCCATTCGGGTTACAATTCCTATCGCGTGGGGACGTGAACAATGACCGAGCCGACTTGCTGAATTTGTGGTGGCGCTGCGACCACGGGCGAATACATGATCAAGAAGTCGAATCTGCTCGCTATTTTCGGGAAGCCAAAGCGGGGAAGCCCGCTCTATCTCCACAACGCGAGGAAGTCGAACCTAATCATCCAAGGCTTGAATGCCGATGCGCTCAAGCGGGGAGCCGCCTCTGCGGGCCGTGCAACAACACCCGCAGCCAGCCGTATGACCGGGCGTGGGAAGCGTTCTCGTGGTTCGCGCGTACTCGGCTTCCGCCGATCAGGCCGGGCGATTTTATCCGCGCTGATGGAATCTACCCCATGTCGTTGAACCTCGGGCTTCGGTATGTACAGCTCTACTTTGTAAAGCTGTTCGGCCGCTTCATCGACGAGAACAAGATCCGATCGATCCAAAGCCGTTCTCGGAGGCCTTCTTCAGCGGCGAATACAGTCGTGACATCTTCCTTCGGATCGGATGTGTACCACGCCCCGCTGGAGAACAGCTTGTTGGGGTTCTCGGCTTTGCAACTGCGACCGACAACAAGACCGGCAAGGTCGAAGGCGCGCAGTGGTTCTACGAACTGGACCGGTTTGCGGTGAACATCATCTACTCACCTAATCACGATCTCTGGGACGTCACCGAGAGCGCTTAGAATCCAAAGTTTGGTACAGGACGACTGCTTGTGCACGACTTCCGTAAGAATCTGAAGTTCCAAGACCGGTCAAAGTCGTAGGTTTATGCCTACGTGTCAGCGGGAGTTACGACTATTGATCGCCGAAATCGCACGTCTCTGCCCGCCGGCTGGAAGCCAGGCTGGGGAAAAGGTGAGACCCAAACCCGATTCCTCATGATGCAGAGTTGATGCTCCGGGAGGAACAAATTTGGCACTCGACCTCCGCTTGAATCGATTGCGGCGAGGTCACTGGACCCAAGATGCAAGGACTGATTTGGCGTGCGCACGCGTGCATCCATGCGTGCGCACGCGTGCGCCTTTCTCCCGACTCTGTGACTAGAAAGCAAACACGCCT
>JAVBYB010000366.1 GCA_030824255.1 bacterium | reverse complement strand
CGCGATTGATGGCGTGCTTATCGTGCGCCCCAGGAAGTTCGAGGATACGCGCGGGTTTTTTGCGCCCGTGTTCCGTGAAGCCGACATGGCGACAGCGGGCGTTGCGCATGGCTGGGTTCAGGAGAACCAGTCACTGTCGCGTCGCAAGGGAACAGTCCGCGGCCTGCACTTCCAGCGTCCACCCTTTGCGCAGGCGAAGCTGGTGCGTGTCGTACGTGGCGCCGCGATGGATGTTTGCGTCGACATGCGTGCCGGCTCGCCGACTTTCGGGCGTCATGTCGCTGTGGAGCTGACCGCCGATAACCTGACGCAGATCTATATTCCGGCGGGTTTCGCGCATGGATTCTGTACCCGCGTTGAGGACACGGAAGTGCTCTACAAGGTTTCGGCCGGCTGGTCGGTTGAGCATGAGAGTGGCGTCCGCTGGAACGATCCTGCGCTTGGCATCAACTGGCCCGTATCCGACGCTGACGCGGTGCTGTCGGACAAGGACAAGACCTGGCCGGCTCTAGGCGCTGCGGCTTCGGCTGTTTGAGCTGTCGTCGAAGCCTGTTTCGCGCGAAAATTGACAAGCTGTAAAGGGGATCGGAATAAGGTCCCATGATTGCGCCGTATACGAAGGAAAGTTGTCGGCGACAGGGGCGGGCGTGCTGAACGATGCGGATCTCGGTTGTCACCCCATCCTTCAATCAGGGCGAATTTCTTGAACGCTGCCTCTCGTCGGTAAGCCGGCAATCCCTGCAGCCTCTCGAGCATCTCGTCTACGATCCCGGTTCAACTGACGACAGTCGCAAGATCGCGGCGGAGACGCCTGGCGTCACGCTGATCGCGGAGCCTGATCACGGGCAGGGCGATGCCGTGGCAAAGGGCATGATGCGCGCAACCGGCGATATCATTGCCTGGCTCAATTCGGACGATGAATACGCTGACGATGGCGTGTTCGCAGCAGTGGCCGATGCGTTCGCGTCTCCCGAGCAACCCGACATCGTCTATGGCCGCGGCAGCTATGTCGGCCGGGATGGCGAGTTCCTGCGCGATGCGTATGTGATCTCCAAGCCTGATGAACTCGCCTGGCGGCTTTTCAGGGAAGTCGGCATCCTGCAGCCCGCGACCTTCATCTCGAAAGCCCTGATCGATCGCATCGGGCCGGTGTCGAAAGACTATCATTTCTGCATGGACTACGAGTTCTGGATCCGCGCGCATCAGGCGGGTGCAAAGTTCCATTATCTCGACAAGCCGCTTGCGAGGGCGCGGTACTACAACGCCAACAAGACGATGGGCCAGCGGGGCGAGAGCCTTCGCGAAGTCATCGACATGGTAAAAGCCCGATTCGGCTTTGCGCATGCTGAATGGGTGCGCCGCCTTGCTGATCACCAGCTGAACGGCAATGACGGCATTCTCAAGAATGCGACAAATCAGGAGAATGATCCGGACAAGCTGGAGCTTCACACAATCGTTCTGAATGCCCGGATCAACGGTGATTTCGATACCTCATCGGCCTTGCTGTCCGACCCGAAGAACCCGACCAAGCGGGCCACGGTCGATCTGCTCTACAAGTGGCTGCATCACCTGCCCGGGGATTTCGCGGTTCCCGTGTCCAGCGAGACAAGTGCTGTTCCAGGCGCGCAGACATATGATGTCGGTTCGCGCCGCTGGTCTTTCCGCCGCTCCTGGATGGACGCGCAGCTGGCCCGCACGACAGACGTGGTTCAGCGGCTCGCGGCCGAGCGCACCAGCGATACGTGTGTCATCGTCGGAAACGGGCCGTCGCTGAACGCGACAAACCTCGAAAGACTCGAGCGGCAGGATGTGTTCCTCACGAACTACGCCATCATCAATCCGAAGCTGCGGCGGCTGGCGAAGTATCTCTGTGTCACGAACTATCTGGTGGCGGAGCAGGGCGCGCATACATTCAACACGCTCGACGGCATCCAGAAGTTCGTTCCGTACTGGCTATCCTATTGCGTTCTGCCATCACCGCTGACGCATTATGTGCGTTCGGTCGGCGTACCCAAGTTTGGAACCGACTTCCGGGAGAATGTATCCTGGCGCTCCACAGTCTCGTTCTTTGCGATGCAGATGGCTTATGCGCTCGGTTACGAAAAGGTGCTGCTGGTCGGCTTCGATCACGCCTATTCCCAGCCCAAGGGGATGAGCGAAGGTGTTGTCATTGAGCAGCACACGGATGACGCCAACCATTTTGATCCGCGCTACTTCAAGGGCAAGCAGTGGCAGGCTGCCGATACCGACAACATGGAGGCGATGTATCGCCTCGCGCGCGATGCATTTACAGCCGACGGACGCGAGATCGTGAACTGCACGACAGGCGGCAGGCTTGAGTTGTTCCGCCGTGGCGAACTGGAATCGGAGCTCGCGGCGGCGCGCGCGCCTTCGGCGATTGCGAACAGGAGGGACGTTGTAAAGGCCGGTGCGGACGAGCCCTTGCGTGTGCTCGTCATCGACATCACGCCGGCGGGCAACGGCACCGCGACCGGAGAGCTGAAGCAGACCCTTTTTGGCGACTTGAAGGGCGTTTCGACCTTGCAGCTTTGCGCATGGAATCGCGGCGTAGGTCGTGTTTCCGATGGCAAGGGCGTTGCGATGTCGGATGAGGAGGCGGATGCGCTGGTCAGCGAATTCGCGCCACACCTGATCCTGTATCGCCCGGTCCCGGATGTACCGGCATTGCATCGGTTCGCCATGGACCAGATACGCAAGCGGAATGAGATTCCGCTGGCTGTCTGGATCATGGATGACTGGCCGGAGGCGCTGAAGCTGCGTGATGCTGCGCAAGCGGAAGCGCTGGACAGGGATTGGCGCCAGTTGCTGGAGTGGTCTTCGGTGCGGCTCAGCATTTCCGAAGCGATGTCGAAGGCGCTTCGCACCCGATATGGCAAGGAATTCGTAGCGATCGCAAATGGCGTCGATCCGGCCCAGTGGCGTCGGCGTCGCCTCAAGATCCGTTATGGCGGAGGCCTTGCAGGCAATATGAGCCTTGCAAGCGTCGTGCGGCTTGCAGACGCCGTCGAAGCGCTCGCCAAAGAGGGCGTGGATGCGACGCTCGAAATCCTGACGCGGCAGCATTGGCTTGATGCGGCAGCAACCCAGTTCCAGCGTTTCTCCCGCACGCAGATCTCGACGGAGGTGCTCTCCCCGCAAGCCTATCGCGACTGGCTCATGGGCGCCGACGTGCTTGCCATCTGCTACAATTTCGATGGGGCTTCGCAGACCTATACCCGTACATCGATGGCGAACAAGTTGCCGGAATGCCTTGCAAGCGGGGCTGTTGTTCTGGCGCATGGGCCGACCAGCCTTGCAACAATTGCTTTGGCGCGTGACCTGGATTGCGCAGTCGTTGTTGATGAGCCGTCGGTTGATAGGCTGAAGGCTTCGTTGAAGCGCATCGTGAACGACCCCGCCTGGGCCGATGATCTGGTTCGCAAGTCACGAAAGGCTGCGTTCGAGCAGTTCGCCGTTGAAAACGTCCAGTCCCGCTTGCTCGAGGCGCTTTTGCGGGGCGCCAGCGAGAAGGTCAGTCGCCCGGCGACGGCGGCCCTCGATGATGTCAGCCGCAGGCTGGGCGCCATTCTCGAAGCGCTGGACTAGCCGGGACCGGATCGTCGCGTCGACGCCGTGGCCGCGCCGGATTGGCGACATATGTTGCAGTTTTGGCCTATGGCGTCTCTCGACAGATTCTTCAGGTGTACAGATCATACTTCCCCAAACTAGGGTTTGGTCGTCCTAATTCTTGAGTTCTGGTTATGAGTGGATCACGCGGCGGGAAGCAGGAATCAGTCCGTCCACTGACGGCGTCCTCATCCGGGCGGCTTGCGGCGGCGGGCTGGCTGCTGTCGCATCTGCGCCGCAGCCGCGCTGCGCAGATTGCGCTGGCGCTCGGGATCGGTCTTGTGTTTGCGGGCATTTTCGCTGCCAGTGCGGTTCAGGATAATGCTCAAAGGGCTTTGTTAATCGCAGTCGCCGGAATTTCGGTCCTCGGTATCGGCGGGCTGTACTTCGCATATCGCACGCTGAAGCTGGCGCGCCGTCTCTCGATGGAAAGCGCGGAGTTGCGCGACCGTCTGCGCGAGGGTCGCGAAGAGCTTTCCAGTTTCCAGAAGGTTGTGAGCGCCGCCAACGCGCGTCAGGTCTCCGTGATCAGTGCGGCGGCGCAACGTAACGAAGCCCTGATCAATCAGCGCGTTTCCGAGCTTGCTGGCGGGCAGGCCGGGCCTGCAGATGATGCGTCGGGTATCTTGCAGCGCATGGCCGCCAGAATTGACCTGCTGGAGGCGGCCGTTTCCCGCAAGCCGGATCAGGCGGGTCATCACAATCTCGAAGCTGATGTCTCTGCGCTGGCCAAGTCTGTTGCAACGGCTTCGGTGTCGATGTCGCAACGTCTGGCGCAGATTGAGTCTATGCTGGCTGTCCGCGCGCCTGAAGCCGGAAAGAGCGTCGCGCGAACAGACGAGTTCAGCAACGCGATTGCCAGGTCGGGTGAGCACAGGAACGTCGTCCTTGCGGATATGCAAAGCCAGCTCCACCTGATTGCAGCACATCTTGCGCAGCTGGAACTGGCGCTTGCGTCGAAGGCGAGCGTGCAGGCCCTGGCCAAGATTGAGGTCAAGACCCAGTCGCCGCCGACACATGCTCCCGATCTTCTGCAAGCCCTCACTGCGAGAGTGGCCAATATTGAGGGCCTGCAGGAGCAGGTCGCATCCATGTTGGCGGACTTGCGCAAGACAGATCCGGAAATCCTGTCGCGGCTTGCTACGCATGCTGCGGCTATCGACGAGAGAGCAGGGCATGTCGATGCACGTCTCGCTTTGGTTGAAAGCGCGATTGCTTCGCACGCGAGCGCTGGAGCGCTGGCCGATCTCGCGGACCGGCACGCTCTGCTAGCAGGGCTCGTTGCCTCGAAGGAAAAGGCGATCGCCGAACGGCTTGCCACGCTTGAGCATGATCTTGGAGCCGCAAAAGGCGGCGTCTCCGCACTTCAATCGGCCCAGGCAGACCTCGTCACCGCCATGGCTGGACGCGTAGAAGCAACGCGTTTTGCAGACCTTTCGCTGGAAGTGAAAGTGCTCTCAGGCGAGCAGCTCAAGTCGAGTGACGCGATTGGTGTGCTCGGCCAGAAGGTTGGGCAACAGGATGCGCGGGTGGCGGAGATAGACCAGCGAATTGCCAAGCACGGCACGCAGGTCGCAGAGATCGGCCGGAAAGTTGCGCAGCAGGACGAGCGAGGCGCCGAGATTGGCAAGCAAGTCGCGCAGCACGACGCGCGGGTCGTCGAGATTGGCCTGCAAATTGTGAAGCATGACGCGCGGGTCGTCGAGATGGACCTGCAAATTGCGAAGCATGACGCTCAGGTTGCCGAGATTGGCCAGCAAGTTGCGCAGCAAGATGTGAGAGTCGCCGAGATCGTCCCGCAGATTGTCCAGCAGGATATGCGGATTACTGCGCTCAGCCCGCGCGTTACGCAACACGATGCGCAACTTGCCGAGATCGCCGTGCAGATGACGTCGAAAGCCGATACTGTCTTGCTCAAGACATTCGAGCAGGACCTGCACGCTCTGGCTGCAGGGGCGGACACTGCCCGTAAGGATATCGGCGATCGCTTAATCGCACTGAATCACAGATTCGACCGGACAGAAGGCGTCATTGGCGCGTTGAAGACTGCGGTCCTCGATATTGGCAAGCTGTCGCGTGACGCGGCTGTGTCTTCTTCTGGATCGCTGGATGCGATCGAAAGGCGTCTGGCGGAACAGGCCGAACGCAACGCGGCATTCGACAAGCGACTGGCGGGCGCCCAGGGGCACTTGGCGACGGTCGACGGTCGGCTTGCTGGTGCAGAAGCAAGGTTGAGCGCAGTGCAGGCCGGGATGACGACGGGCGCTGCCGAATTTGACGCGCAGTTGAAAGTCTTGTCCGGCCTCGTCGCGGACAAGGCGGACTGCACGGCCCTTTCTGCTGCTGAAGACAGCGTTCAGGCCATGTCAGTCAGCTTACGAGCGCTGACTACAAAGCATGACGAGCTTGCAGCGCTGGTCGAGAAGACGCTGGCTGACGGTGAGCGAGAGCTTCAGGCGATAGAAGACGACGCCCAGGCGACGACAGCAGCGCTCACTGCGCTGGAAAGCCTCCATGTCGCATCAGCACAAGAGCTGGCGGCCGTTTCGCGGATGGTCTCTCAGGCTGCAGGCAAGGGCGATGCGACTGCGCAGGTTCAGGCGAAAGCCGAAGCGACAATAGCCGCATTGGAAGCCCGCCTCACGTCTGGTCTGGCGGAAGGCGCCGCATCGCTCATCGCCATGCGTGCGCGCATGGAAGCGACCTCCGCGACACTTGCCGATATAAATGATCTTCTGCACGCGGCGGATCGTCGAATGAGCACAGAAACGGATGCGCGCACGGAAATGGCCAACGCGATCGCGGACCTGCAAGCATCGCTTGGCTCCGAAACGCTGAAACGCGCAGAAGCCGATAGTCGTATCGCATCAACAGCGAAGTCACAGGTCGAGATCGGCGCGGGTATCAAGAAGCTGGAAGGCTTTGTTGAAGCCGCCAAGTCGCGTCTTGCGGCGGCCGAGGATCGCCTGGATGTGACTGCCCGTGCGCAGGCTGAAGTAGGCATGAAGCTGCAGGCGCTCGATACTGCAGCCGATCAGGCCCGCGAAGCTCTTCAGCGTCTCAGAGCGGAGCTGGAAGCGGCGTCGACGCGCGACGTTGCCGATATCGCGCAGGCCGCACCCGCAGAGCCCGAGGCGAAGGAGCCAGAGCAGAAGCCCCCTGCCGCTGTGGCGGTTGCTTTGCTGGGCCATGCGAGCGCCGATGAAGCTCTCATCAGACTGCATGAACGTCGCAAACGTATCGCGACGATTGTCAGCAAAAGCTGAGCTACACGCGCGCGGGACTGACGCGTCGCACACATCATCGCGCCTGCGCGGCTGACACGTGTCGCCGGATCATCATCGCATAAAGCCGTGGCATCCGCAGCGCAGGACGCGAAGCGGATGCACGCCTACGAATGGACGGGATGACCTAGAGCTTTTCCATGCGCGCGGAAGCGAAGCCCACAACATAGTCCGCCGTTTCGCCATTTGCGTTCCAGGTGCCGTGCATGCCGAGTCGCACAGCGACTGCGCCGGCGGGCGCAACGGTTTCGACCTTGATTTCCGAAGGCTCGGAACTCGGGCGATCGAACGAATTCCACCACTGAACGACCTGATTGTTGGCATCCAAGAAGACAGGGCCGAACATGAATTTGGACTCATGCTCGCTTGTACCTGCTTCCATCAGCACAACCTGCGCGGTCGCCCTGACCGTATCGCCTTCGCTGACCGGAAGGGACGCGATGCTGCGTCCGCCAAAGTGCGCTGACAATAAGCACCATCCGGAGATCATCTGTCCGTTTACGTTGCCGCCGCTCCGAGACTGCAGGTCCGCAATATCGCTCACCTCGATAACGGAGGGGGATCTGTTGTGCGCCGCAACATCCGCCACAACCTTTGTGACAGCGGGCTGGCCCGCGCTCTTTTCCTGGCGTCGCTTGAACATCATCGACCCGTGACCTCCAAAAGTGATCCGCTAGCCCGCTAGAAGGCATGCGGCCCCGGACTGCTATCCAACCGTTCAGTGACCCCCAAACGACTTGATTGGCTTTACTAACACCGCCGGGCCTATGCAACCGAGAACGCTGTATGCAGCCTGTTGAGCAATTCTGAAGGCCCGGCACGCACGGCTTTGTGTCGCTTTTTCTGGCAACTGGTCGGGAGTTGGCTCTTTGCCAATCGGATATGTTCTCGCATACACCCCAAAACATTGGTACAGCTGGGGACGCAGTGGTGTTGGCGATGAATTTTCTTGAGCATGTGTTTGCGCGTGGATTTGTTGCATTCCGTACATGTTCGAGTTTCACGGATAGCCTTCGTGCAAGTGATGCCTTTCAGCATGTTGAAGGCTGGCTCTCAAAGACTGTTGGACCGCTAACGATCATCCATGATGAACGCCTTGGGGCCGGCGCGGCACACGACGCGTTTAGCGGCGTTCTGATCATGGGGATCTGCGTCAATCCCTTTGATGGTTCAGGCACGCTGCCGCAGCTGGCGATGCAGCTGCATGACGCGCTCAAGCGTAGCGACCTCGATTTTTACGACTATCTCGACCAGATCGGCGGAGACTTTGTTGTTGTCTTCAATCGCGGAGACGATGTCAGAATTCTTCAGGATTGCGCGGCAACAAAGACGGTCTACTACGCAAACCATCCAGCCGCCGGCGTGGTCGCCGCCAGCCATGCAAATCTGATTGCGCAACCGTTCGGCCTGCCGGCTGAGCCGCGTGCAGCTCTAGTCTACGAAGATAAGAGCTACAGGGAGGATCCGAGCCGCTATCTTCCGGGTGATGTCACGCCCTACACGGGCCTCTTTGCGCTGACGTCGAACAACGAGTTGCACTTTACCAGTGGCACTACGCGTCGATTCTTTCCGCGTGAGGCGCTGCCCGAGTATCAGGGCAGTATGGATGAGCTGGCGGAAGAGATCGCCGTCATACTGAAGGAGCAGGCGAGGCTTTTGGCTGCACTGGGTCGTCCGATAATCGTGGCGACGACAGGCGGGCGTGACAGCAGGGTTTCTGTGGCGGCATTTTCCGACTATCCGGACGCTAGCCTGTTTTCATTTTTTTTCGCGACTACAGGCGCGCTTTCCCATGATGTCGCTACTGCAAATGTCATCGCCAGACGGCTTGGCCAGGATCTCAAAGTCTTCAATCTTGACGACTATCACGATGCGACTTTCCAGTTCGCATTCGACACAACAAGCCCAAGGGGAATCTGGCCTCGTGCAACGAGGTGTTATCTCAAGGAGTTCGATCCTGAGGCGATCCATGTGAGGTCGACAGTCTCGGAAATCGGGCGTCTGTTCTACGGGAAGCCTGCGCCATCGAAAATCTCCGCGGAACAACTCGCTCACGCCTACACCCGAACACCATTCTTTTCAGATCCGTTGGTAACTGACTCCATCGCGCGGTTCATGAAGATGTCCAACTTTGCGATGGATCAATTCTTCAATTACAACGCATTCGATATGTTCTATTGGGAGCACCGCAACGCGAAGTGGCAAAATGTGCTCTGCATGGAAGCCGAGATGGCGACCGACGTTTTCATCCCGTTCAACAACCGTCGCCTGATCAAGCTGTTCCTTAGCGTTCCGGAGAAGTCGCGGCTTGAGGCCGAATTGCATGTCCTTGCAACACGCCTGCTCAATCCGGCGTTGTCGGACATTCCTTACGTCTAGCTTGCGGTGGCGCACGGAGCTCGCTGCGTTCGTTGCCTTCGGGCGATTGGCGCGCTTGCTGGTGTCGTGTTGACAGAACTTGCATGGTTTCGTTCTTTCAGGCGCTACGGACGGGCGGATCCTGTTTGCGGGTCATGGCCCGACCGGTGGAGAGATACGATTGCCTGAACGCGATAGCCCTTATGCATCATTGCCTGCTTCAGCTTTCTGGCGAACCGGGGTTGCCGATGCTGGAGGAATGCCAGCAGCCGATTTCTGGCGCCCCAAATGGCAAATTCAGAAGACGGACAAGATAGCAACCGCCGGAAGCTGCTTCGCGCAGCACATCGGTAAACGGCTTCGCGGGGCAGCATTTGAGGTCCTCGATTACGAGCCTCCTCCCAAAGACCTCCCTGCCTCACTGCATGGCAAGCACGGCTATAGCCTGTATTCCGCGCGTCACGGCAACATCTACACGGTAAGACAATTTCTTCAGCTGGCGCAGGAAGCCTTCGGGGAAGCGCCGGCCAACAGCGAAGTCTGGGAACATGGAGGGCGCTTCGTGGACGCGCTTCGTCCCACACTTGATCCCGAGGGACACGGGACGGTTGAGGCTGTCCACCTTCACAGGGAGCGCCATCTTGGGGCGGTCAAGCGTCTTTTCCAGACGGCGGACATCTATGTTTTCACTCTTGGGCTTACCGAGTCGTGGGAGCGGGTGAGTGACGGGCGGGTATATCCTGTCTGCCCTGGAACGGTCGTCGGCAGGTTTGACGATACGCAGCATCGCTTTCGGAACCAGACATTCTTTGACGCCTATGAAGACTTCCTCAAATTGCGCGATCTGGCGGCGCGCCATCGTTGGGACAATAACCAACTCCGCTTTATGCTGACGGTGTCCCCGGTTCCTCTGACTGCAACGGCTGCGGGCTGTCACGTCATGCAGGCGACGGTTTACTCAAAGTCAGTCCTGCGTGCTGTTGCAGGCCAGCTCGCTACGAAGTTCGACGACGTCGACTACTTTCCTGCCTACGAGATCATAACCAATCCGTGGGGATCGTATCCGGCATACACGTCCAACTTGCGGTCGGTCGCAGAGGAGGGCGTTGATCTGGTGATGGAGACTTTTCTGCGCGCGCAGGGCGTCGACGCCGGAAGGCGAAAGGCTGATCTGGCGGCTGAGAGCGTGACGTTTGCGACAGCACCGGAGGCGGACAACGACGAGGCGGCGTCGACGGTCGTTTGCGAGGATGCGCTTCTGGAGGCCTTCGGTCCGAGGTCTGCATGAAGGTTCTGATTGCTGGAAATTCGCAGGCGAGTCCGCTGATGCTTGCGCTGCGGGGAAATCTGTTTCCGCGCGATTCGGGGCTAGTGCTTGCTTTCAACGTGACGCCAGGCGGCACGGGCCCGCATTTCGGTATCGAGAATGGCAAGCTGAAGGTTCTCGATCACTCGGGTCCTTACGCGCCTCACGTCTCTCCAGCGGACGTCGCCGACATGAGGATTTCCGACTTTGATGCAATCGTGGTGAGCGCACTCGGCTTCGTCGATGGTGGGTTTGCGTATCCCAGCACCCTGGTTTCTAGGACCGTTGTGGCTGAGTTCGGTCCTAAGCCTGCGCTCGGAGATGTCCCGATGATTTCACAGTCCTGCTTCCGGGATATCCTGTCTACGGCGCTTGAATCACATCCAGGTTTCCGATTTTTGCGGCTACTTCAACAGGGCTACACCGGAAGGATTCTGGTGCAGCCTTTCCCATATCTGTCAGACGTCATGATCGATCGCGCCGACTGGCGCATCCGCAGGCAGTATGAGGATGCGCTTGGGTTTCATGAGTATCTGAATGGCACGAGAGACAATTTTCTGGAAAGACTGTGCACCACCACGTTAGTGGAGCTGCTCCCACGTCCTCAGCTGGAAGCTAGGGCTCCGTTCTTTGCGCCCGCGGCGATAATGAGCGAGCGTGATGGATTGCATCCAAAACCAGAATATGGCGCGTTGGTCTTGGAAGGCATCAGGAACGCGGTTCTTTAATACCGCTGTCGCCCGTCTTGCCAATGGCGCGGAACCAATCGCGACTCAAAGCAATGTCACGATCTCTGCGTGGTGCTCAGCGTTTATCGCGACCACATCGGTTTGCAGATAGTAGATGCCAGCCTTGGCCAACTCGTCTGCAAAGCCAGCGGTGAAGGACCCGTCGGAAAGGAGGGCAGAGCGGTTGCCGAAAGACAGCTGGCCCCACAAAATCATTGGCATGCCCCTGCCATCCGGGAGCTGAACACGAGAAACGTGGATGCCTGCCTCCTCCAGAAGACTTAGCGGCAGAATGTTGGCGTCGCGCAGGCCGAACTGGATCCGGTCATAATAACAGATGAAGCCATTGCTCTGCAGGAAGTCGAGTGGCTGCCCCTTCCTGGGCGACAGAAGCTGGTGTTCAGCATAAATGAGCTTGGCTTTTTTCAGCGTTTCGCCAGATCCCTTCATTGCCGCGAGTTCACCGCCCTGAAGGTCCAGCTTGATGAAGTCGAAGCCGGAAGGCTTGATCTCGTCCAGACGCGTAACGTTGACCTTCACGGTCTCTGCCGTCGCTGACTTGCCGATATATCCGACTGCTGATGTGCCCGCGCCCCAGCGCGTTGACTCGCCCTGCATGCGTCTCGGCACGACAAACTCGGTCTCCCCGACATAATCGGCAACGGCCTTGGGGATGGCTTCGATCTCGGGACGCGTAGCGATCTGGGTGCGCAGTTCTTCAAAGTTCTCGGGCAGCGGCTCGAACGCTGTAATCGATGCGCCGTCCTGCAGGGAAGAATCGAGATTGGATTTGAGGTCGCGCGCGAACTTGAGTGCAGTATGGCCAACGCCGGCGCCGCAGTCCGCGAAAACCCGGAAATCCGCCTGATAGTGCTTGATCAGACGCGGCAGGAGGTAGTCGATGCAGTTTGCCTTAGCTTCGCACGCTTGAATGTAGGCAAGGAGGGACGTAAGCATACGAAACTCCGCTAATCGCTTGCATATAACCAGAAAAGCGGACTCTGGCGATGCCGAACGCATCGCCATCGTAATGCTCTTTGCTGCTCCTGACCAACTTTCGGCGAGCAGATCGTTCCATCCATCGGCGAGTATCCCGCCGATTTCTAACGCGCCGGCTGAGTGATCCATTCTTCCCATCAGACGTGGACAATAATTCATAGCTCCCTCTACATCCGCGGAGCTTTTCCAACAGCTGATTTTGGCGGACCATCAAACCGCTGGAACTGAGCGGACCAATCGATCGCGGGAAACTATGGCGGCGCACGGTAGCAACGTTGAGCGGCCCTTTGATGATGCGGTGCAGCAAGTGTCAGTAGATGAGCGCGAGCCGATGATGGCGCAGGGTCAAGAGCCGGGAGTATCCTTGGCTGAGGAGCTGGCGCGGTGCGAGCAGGCGCTGGCGGCATCAGAGGCGGCGCGCGAAAAGCTTGAGCAACGCGTGCGTGAACTGGAGTACAAGCAGGTAATCGTGCGAGGTGAGTTGCGGCGTGCAGAAGGTCAGGTGGACCTGATCCGGGATCTTCTGCTCCGTGACCACTCGTTATGACCAGGCGGAAGTCGCAAGCCGCCAAGCCGGGTACTGCCCCCAGATCGTCCCAGGCGACGACAAGATCGAACAAAGCCGCACGGACAGCAACACGCGCGCGAAACACGCAGGTCGCCGCCGACCGTACAGAAACGCCTGTGGTTGCGAGCGCCGAGTTGGCGCGCACGCATTGGCAGGCGGGCCAATGGCGCGAGGTTGCGGCGATCCACATTGAGGATATCCGCGACGAACCCGATCGCGCCGTCCTGGCGATGATCATCGCTGCCGCGCACAGCCATCTCGGGGACATGTACGCGGCGCGTCGTTTCGGCGTGGAGGCGCTGCGTTGGGGGTGTGACCGCAGGATTGCCGCCCGTATCCTCGTTTCAGTGGCTTACAATTCGCTAGGTCAGATCGCTGCTTGTGTGGGTGAGCAGGAAACATCGTTGAAGCATTTTGAAAGCTACACGCTTCTCGTCGATGGGCGCGCGGACACCGCAGCGGCCCGCAGGCGGCAGGTGCAGGCGTTAGGCCGCATAGGCTTGTTAGCTGAGGCACTCGGCGCGCTTGAAGCAGAGCTCAATGCGGCGCGGCAGCAGCCTCAAGAAAAGTCGGCCCAACTCAAGATTCTTGCTGTCGAGATTCAACTTTTAAAGGAAGAGCTTCGCGTGGCGATCCAGCGCGGCCAGATCTACAGGCCGTTCGAGGAAGCGCTCCCTGTCCATGCAAATGATGGCATCGATATTGAGCGGCTGAACTTCGCAGCCACGTCGCAGCTTGGCCAGGATCTCTGGGTGTTGAGACGCACGGGCTATAAACGTGGCGGCTTCTTCGTCGAGTTCGGTGCGATGGATGGCCTGAGTCTCAGCAATAGCTGGCTACTGGAGACGGAGTTTGGCTGGCGCGGACTGTGCGCCGAACCCAATCCAGACCTGTTTGAGAGGTTGCACAAGAATCGCCGCTGTATCGTGTCGTCGGAATGCATCGGGCCCGCAACGGGGCAGGAGGTGGAATTTATCCTGGCCGACGCTTTTGGCACAATCTCAAGCTATGCAGATGCGGACATGCACGCCGACACCCGGAAGCCCTATAGCGATGACGGGCGTACCATTCGGCTCCGCACGACTTCCCTGGACGACTTCCTGCGCCGGCACAGCGCGCCGCGGGAAATCGATTATCTCAGCATCGATACCGAGGGCAGTGAGTTTGATATCTTGAATGCCTTTCCTTTCAGCGAATGGAAAGTTCGTCTCCTCACGGTTGAGCACAACTTCACGCCGCAGCGTGAAAAGATTCGCGAACTTCTGGAGCGGCACGGTTATCGCAGAACGATCGCCAAGTGGGATGACTGGTACGAGCTGGAGCGGTAGGACGAAATACGGAAGAACTGCGCAACTATCCGGCGCGGCAGCCTTATCTGTCGCCGAAGTACTGGTGGGCGCTACATCGCGCGCCCGATTGAGCGAACGTCTACCGGCCCCTATCTCAGAGAAGCGCCTCAATCTCGCGGAGGCATTCAGTGGCGACGCGGCGGCGTTCTCCGACGATGGCGGCGGTATCGGCGAATAGGATCCGAAGGCGAGCGCAGGTATCGAGCCAAGCTTCCGCGTAGGTACGATCGGGTTCGAACGCGGTGATGCGCGCAGCAGCGTCCTCGGGCGCAAGGCCGTGCGTGTTGATCATCGCAGCAGCTGGGACCAGATCAAACACACGATGCTTGGTGCTGGCATGATAGACCGGGACGGCGCCGACGGCGAAGGCGTCGAACATTTTTTCCGAGACGTAGCTGCGGTGATGGACATTCTCTATCGCTGAGCAGATGCGCGTGCGCCCCGCAAGCGTGGCCAGCTTATCGAGGTGCCAGTCTGCAAGATCCTGGCGGCGCGTTTGCTCGCGCCAGCCCTTGCCGACGCAAAGGATATTCTTTGATAATTCGCGCGTTTTGTCCGCGACCAGAGTGCGATACTCGCTGAGGTTGGCGATATCGCGCCCCGCATCTGCATGCCGGAATTCAGCGCCGGCGCGCTTTTCAGCGAAGAAGGCAGCTGTGATCGGCGCTGAACGCCAGCGCGCCAACAATTCGTCCGGCTTAAGCTTCATGTATTCAGCGAGTCGCGTGGCGTAAGTGGTCGGGAACTCGTCGGTCGTTAGAGGAAAATAGGGAAGCGTACCAAAGTCGAAGATTGATGAGGTTTCGTGATTGAGCGCCCTGTATGCAACGCGTCCACCGCCCGGCAGGTCGAGCGAGCGGTCGCGTTCGGTATATCCGCCGCTCCACGTAAGATCCCACAGCGGTTCTTCCGAGATGACAGCGAACTTCAGGTGAGGCGCGCGCGTGAGCCAATCGGCGATACCGGCTGCATTCTCAACCAGGTTTATGTTGAAGCCGGTGAGAACTAGATCTGCGTCGACGGCTGAATCAACGAACCGGATTGGCGAGGTCAGCTCGTCGCGTATTGGACCGTAAGAGAGCGGTGTGCGATGGGAGTGACGGCCTACAAGGCAGATCTTGGGCCCGTGGCGTCGCAGAAGTTGGGGAGCGCCGACGGAGCCGGGCCGGGGGGGGGATTTGAGGCGAGCGCTCTTGGCCGCCCAGTCAGCAACGCGCCGATAATGTAAAAGGGTGGGATCGTTGGCTGCAAGCGCGGAAGCGGCAGCGGCGACACGCTGGCCCAGCGGATGAAGTTCATCGCGCATGGTTTCAATCAGGCGCGTGTCTAACAGTAGGTCGGCAGCGAATCGACGAAGCGCAGTTGCCGGATCACTGGTCTGCGGGTTTGGCTCCTCCATCGCTTCGCTTGCCGTACTCACAAGATTGGCTTGCTGGTGACGGTTTTGAGAACGTAGGCGCAGCATCAGCTGCAGGATGTCGTAGACGAAGGTCTCTGGTCCATAAAGCAGCCAAAGCTGGCGCATCGCTTGCCGCTTTGCTTCCAGCTGCTCGGGGTCGGCCGCGATTGCAGCGAGCTTTAGAGGCAGGGCCTGAACCGCCTCAAGCGTTTCTTCGCAGAAAACAGCGGCGGCCTCCCACAATTTCAGATTGCCCGGCGGGGCCCAAGTATCAGCGATGATCACAGGGACGCTGCCTGCCCCGAGCGACTCCCACAACCGGATGGAGTTGGGGCCTGTGCCGGCCGGGCAGA
>JAVBYB010000554.1 GCA_030824255.1 bacterium | reverse complement strand
GCGGCCGAACAGCCAGATACGATCCGAGTGCCGCTGGGTCATCTTGAACCAGGGCGTGTCGCCTAGGCTGGAGATCAGCAGGACGATCTCGTTGCGCATTTCCAGTTCGTCGAAATAGGCGGCGGGCATACCCACCGCTTCCTCGCCGACGATGGCGACGCGCATGCCGAGCGCCTGAAGCTCGGTCGCGAGAATGCGTGCGCGCTGCTTCAGGTCGATCGTGGGAGAGGTGGAGACGAGACCGAACACGCGGGGCTCGGCGGAGCGCGTAACCTTCTTCTTCGCCTGCCGCATGCGGATCATGATGAGGCGTGTCAGGCGCTCGAGAATTTGCGGATCGGAGCGCACGAGCTGCATGAAGCCGGTGCGGGACAGGGACAGGATTTCGGTGTCGCGCAGGGCGAAGACGGCGTGTTCGTGCGGCTCACCGGCGATCATCGACATTTCGCCGACGGGTTCGCCGGCGCGAATGTGGCCCACCAGCTCCATCTTGCCGTTGGGGCCTTCACGGAAGGCGCCGAGGGAGCCGGAGAGGACGAAATAGATCTGGTCGGATGGCTCGCCGACGCCGAACAGCTGCCAACCGCCGGGGAGACCGAAATAGCGGGTTTCGTTTTCGGCGGCTTTCAGGGCGCGCGGCGGCGCATCACGCAGGAAGGGAACCGACCGCAAGCTGGGAAGGATGGCAGGCGCGTCTGCGCCAGGCTTGTTCTTGGACTTCGTACCCATGGCGCGAACCCGGCCCGATTCCTTACCGGCCCCTTCCTTCAATCTAACGCACAACCCTGAAAGAAAGGTTCGCTGAATGAAGGTCAGGCGGCCCTGTTGACTGACCTGCCATGTAGCGGGGTCTGGTCTTCAGGTAAGTCCTCGATCCCTGCATTTTCAAGGCGGCGCTGCGGCAATGCAGCGGTGGGCAAGCCCCAGCGCACACGGCTTCAGCCTTGACCGGGGGGCGGACGGACCTACCAATCGGCGCCAAGCGCCGGGAGGATTCATGAAGTTCGTTGTTGCGTGTGCGGCCGCCGCCCTGCTGTCGGCCTGCGTTTCCTCCGTTCCGGCACAGGTGGCTGCGCCCGCAATTGTGCGCGACGCCGAGGACCCGGCGCTGGCGTCTATTTTGGCCGATTACGAGGCCTATCTCCGGCGGGTCGATCCAATTTCGGCCGGCATGGAGGGCGACAAGGCGGCGTTGTCACGCATGCCGGATGCCTCGCGTGCGTTCGAACTGGCGCAGGAGCCGGAGCTGAAGGCATTCGCTGACCGGCTGGGCGCCCTAGATCCCGCGTCCCTGACTGCCGCCGACAGCCTCAACCACGCTTTCCTCGCCTACGTCATCAAGCGCGCCCGCGACCGCATCCCGCTCGATACGGGCCGTCTCGACGCCTTCAATTCGGAAGGCGGGCCGGGCCAGTCGGTGTCTTACTTCGCCAACGTCACGCGCATCGTCACGCCCGCCGACGCCGAAGCATGGATCGCCCGGCTTGAAGCGATGCCGAAATTCTATTCCGACCAGCTCGAGAACGCCCGCCGCGGTCTCTCCACCGGCCTCGTCCAGCCGCGCTCCATCGTCGAGAACGCGCTGAGCCTGATTGAGCCGGAAGCGGCGCTGACGCCCGAAACCGATCCGCTGTTGAAGCCATTAGCCCAGTTGCCCGCGACCATCCCGGCGGACCAGCAAGCGCAGTTCCGCGCGCGCGCGGCGCGTGCTGTAGCCGACGGCGTCATGCCGGCGCGGCGCGACTGGGCGCGCTTCCTGCGGCAGGACTATTTGCCCAAAGCGCCGGAGACGCTCGGCCTCGTGCATCGTCCGGGCGGCAAGGAGTTGTACGCCTATCTCGTGCGGGGCTTCACGACGACCGATCTTACGCCTGATCAGGTGCACGAGATCGGCAGGCAGGAAGTGGCCCGCATCCGTGCGCGCATGGATGTGGAGATGAAGGCGGCGGGATGGACGGGCGACTTCGCAGCCTTCCTCAACTACCTTCGCACCGATCCGAAATTTTACGCGCAGACGCGCGAAGACCTTCTCGAGAAAGCCTCCGAGATGGCCAAGCGCGCCGACGACGGATTGCCAGCCCTGTTCGGCACGCTGCCGCGCACGCCCTATGGCGTTCGCCCCGTGCCTGCGGAGATCGAGGCGAACTATACGACGGGGCGCTACTTCCAGGGTTCGCTCAAGAATGGCGTCGCGGGCGGATACATGGTCAACACATCATCGCTCGACCAGCGCCCGCTTTATGAGCTTCCCGCGCTGACGCTGCACGAGGCCGTGCCCGGGCACCACATCCAGATCGCCCTGCAGCAGGAAGCTGCCGACCAGCCCTACTTCCGGCGCGGCGTGGATGTGACGGCCTTCATAGAAGGCTGGGGCCTCTATTCGGAATTCCTCGGCGAAGAGATGAAATTCTATCGCACGCCTTACGAGCGGTTCGGTCGCCTGTCTTACGAGATGTGGCGCGCGTGCCGGCTGGTGGCGGACACCGGACTTCACTGGCTCGGCTGGGACATCGAACAGGCGCGCGCCTGCTTCCGCGATAACTCTGCGCTCGCGCCGCTGAACATCGAGACCGAGCTGCAGCGCTATATCGGCTGGGCCGGGCAGGCGACGGCCTACAAGATCGGCGAGATCCGTCTCCGGGACGTGCGCACGCGGGCGCAGCGTGAGCTGGGTGAACGGTTCGACGTGAGGCGCTTCCATGACGCGTTGCTGGTCGATGGGCCGCTGCCGATGGCCTTGCTGGACACCCGAATGGATGGCTGGATAGCGGAAGAGAAAGCGCGCCCTGCCGAATAGCCCCGCCGCACGGCTTGCCACGGGCGCCCCTCGTGACCTTAATGCCCCAGAATCTGTAAAGGCTGGCACGGCGTATGGCGCGACTTCACTCTCAGGCAAATTCCACCTCCGAGCGGTTTCAGGGGAATGCTGCAGCCATGCAGCGCCTCATCGCCGAATTGCGCGAGAAGACCGCCAAGGCAGCGCTCGGCGGGCCTGAAAGCTCGCGCACACGCCACGCTGCGCGCGGCAAGCTTCTGCCCCGCGAGCGGGTCGAGCAGCTGATCGATCCCGCGTCCGCCTTCCTGGAACTGTCGCCATTGGCGGCAGTCGGCATGTATGACGACGAGGCTCCGGCGGCGGGTGTCATCACTGGCATTGGCCGCGTGTCTGGCCGCGAATGCGTGATCGTCTGCAACGACGCCACCGTCAAAGGTGGCGCGTATTTCCCGATCACCGTGAAGAAACACCTCCGCGCGCAGGAAGTGGCGATCGAGAACAACCTGCCATGCGTCTATCTGGTCGATAGCGGCGGCGCGAACCTGCCGCACCAGTCAGAAGTGTTCCCCGACCGCGAGCACTTCGGCCGCATCTTCTACAATCAGGCCAATATGAGCGCGCGCGGCATTCCCCAAGTCGCCGCCGTGATGGGGTCGTGCACGGCGGGCGGCGCCTATGTGCCCGCGATGTCGGACGAGACGGTGATCGTACGCAAGCAGGGCACCATCTTCCTCGGCGGCCCGCCGCTGGTGAAGGCCGCGACAGGCGAGATCATCTCAGCCGAAGATCTTGGCGGCGCCGATGTTCACGCGCGCAAGTCCGGCGTGGCGGACCATTACGCGGCGAATGACAGCCATGCGCTGCAGATCGTCCGCGACATTGTGAAGAACTTCAACCGGCCGAAGCGCATCTCGCTCGACATGCGCGATCCGCGCGAGCCGGCGTTCGATCCGGCGGAGCTGGACGGCATCATTCCGCAGGACGTGCGCGAGCCCTATGATGTGCGCGAAGTGATTGCGCGCCTTGTCGACGGCTCGGAGTTCGACGAGTTCAAGAAGCTCTACGGCGAAACGCTGGTCACGGGCTTCGCCCACCTGCACGGCATGCCGATCGGCATCGTCGCCAACAACGGCATCCTGTTTTCGGAGAGCGCCCAGAAGGCGGCGCACTTCATCCAGCTGTGCGACCAGCGCGGCATTCCGCTGGTGTTCCTGCAGAACATCACCGGCTTCATGGTCGGCTCCAAATACGAAACCGGCGGCATCGCCAAGGACGGCGCCAAGATGGTCACCGCCGTTGCCACCGCCCGCGTGCCGAAATTCACCGTCGTCATCGGCGGCAGCTATGGCGCTGGCAATTACGGCATGTGCGGCCGCGCCTATTCCCCGCGCTTTCTGTTCATGTGGCCCAACTCCCGCATCTCCGTCATGGGCGGCGAGCAGGCGGCCAGCGTCCTCGCCACCGTCAAGCGCGACGCGATGGAAGCCAAGGGCCAGACCTGGCCCGCTGAAGACGAAGCCAAATTCAAGGCCCCGATCCGCGACCTCTACGAACGCGAAGGCTCGCCTTACTTCTCCACCGCCCGCCTCTGGGACGATGGGGTCATCGCGCCGAGCGACACGCGCCGCGTGCTGGGCCTCGCGCTGTCAGCCGCGCTGAACGCGCCGCATGGCAGGGCGGCGGATCGCGAAGCCGGGTTTGGCGTTTTCAGGATGTAACCGCCGAGGCGATATGAACAGCGACGCCCTCAACGCTCTCGACCAGGCCGTCGCCATCGCGCGGGAGCGGGCAGGTGATCGTCCGCCAATCGTCGGCGTTGCAGGGCCGCAGGGCTCGGGCAAGACCACGCTTGTAAAGGCCTACGCCGCCTTCCATCCGAACATCGCGCATTTCTCGCTCGACGACGTCTATCTCCCCGCCGCCTATCGCCGCCTCATCGCGCAGAGCGTGCACCAGCTTTTCGCAACGCGCGGGCCGCCGGGCACGCACAATCTTACCCTGTTCAACGAGACGCTCGACGAGCTGTGCGAAGCAGGCGAAGGCGCGCAGACAATCCTGCCGGCGTTCGACAAGGTGGCTGATAACCCTGTTCATTCCAGCCACCGCCCCGCCTTCCACGGCCGTCCGTCCGTGATCCTGGTTGACGGTTGGTGCCTCGGCGCAACCGCACAGACAGACGCCGACCTCGTCGCGCCGATCAACAATCTCGAAACGCAGAAGGACAAGGACGCCGTCTGGCGCAAGGAGGTCAACGCCAATCTCGCCGGCGCTTACCAGCTGTCCTTTGGCCGGCTCGACGCAATCGTGAACCTGCAGGCGCCCAGCTTCGCCATCATCAATGACTGGCGTTGCGAGCAGGAAGAAGGTCTCCTCAATCGCGACCTCACGGAAACCGACAGGCTCCGCGTCGGCCTCTTCGTGCAGCATTTCGAACGGATCACCCGACACATGATCGCGGGCGGCCGCCGCGCCGAGATCGAGGTGCAGCTCGACGAGAACCGCAACGTGACCGAGATCAAGCGCATACCCGGTTCATCCGATACGTGACGAGCGAGCCCTGCCGCACTAGATCAGGGACAAAGGAGTTCCCCATGGCTTACGAAAACATCCTGCTCGACGTCTCGCCCGAGGGCACGGCGGTGCTCACGCTGAACCGCCCGGCCAAGCGCAACGCGTTCAATGCCGAGGTGATTGCCGAGCTGACGGATGCCTTCGAAACGCTGTCGAAGAACCCCTCCTGTCGGCTCGTGCTGATCCGGGGCAATGGCCCGGTGTTCTCGGCGGGGGCGGACCTCGAATGGATGAAGGCCGCCCAGCACTACAGCCAGGGCGAGAACGAGCAGGACGCCTACGCCATGGCGGAGATGCTGCGCCGTCTGTTCGAACTGCCGCAGGTCACCATCGCGCTGCTGCATGGCGCGGCCATGGCGGGCGCGTGCGGTGTGGCGGCGGCGTGTGATATCGCCATCGCGAAGAAGGGCACGATCTTCTCGTTCTCCGAGGTGAAGCTCGGCATCATCCCGGCCACTATTTCCCCCTACATCATCAACGCCATCGGACCCCGCTGGGCCCGCACACTGTTTGTCACGGCAGAGCGTTTCGAGGCGGACGTGGCCGCGCGGCTCGGCCTGATCCATCACGAAGTCGAAGACGAAATGGCGATGGAAAAGCTGGTCGAGCATTACGCAGATCTCGTCTACGCCGCATCTCCCGCCGCCATCGCAGACACGAAGGAGCTTGTCTCGCGCGTGACCGGCGAAGTGATCGACAGCAGCATGGGCCACATGACCGCCAAGCGCCTCGCTCACCGCCGCGTCAGCGAGCAAGGCAAGGAAGGCCTCGCCGCCTTCCTCGAAAAGCGCAAACCGTTCTGGTCGCGCTAGGCTGACCCAGAGCGGCATGGCGGGACGATGTCGCGACGTCTGAAATTCGAAGCATGGCTGCACGCCCGCCGTGAGGCATGGCGTGCAGCCTTCGTGCGCGGCCCGGCCACGGGCTTCCTGTTCGAGTTCGTCTCGTTCGGGGTGAAGCAGGCATGGGCGTGCCTTTTCGGCGGCCTCATGCTGGCCGTCCTGCTGGGCACCTTTCTGGTCTATCCCGCCGATGCGCCGCTTCCCCGTTATGACTTCATCGCGCTGACCGCCCTGGGCATTCAGGCCGCCATGCTCGCGACGAAGCTGGAGACGTGGGAAGAAGCGCGCGTCATCTTCGTCTTCCACGTCGTTGGCACGGTGATGGAAATCTTCAAGACTGCGGTCGGCTCATGGATTTATCCCGAGCCCAGCTTCCTGCGCATTGGCGACGTGCCGCTCTTTTCCGGCTTCATGTACGCCGCCGTCGGCAGCTACATCGCGCGCAGCTGGCGCATCATGGATTTCCGCTTCGTGCGCTTCCCGCCTCTCTGGCTGCAGGGCGTTCTCGCCGTTCTGGTCTACATAAACTTCTTCGCGCACCACTGGCTGCCGGACATCCGGCTGGCGCTGTTCATCGCCGGCGCCGCCATCTATGGCCCCTGCATGCTGTTCTACCGACCCGACCGGGCGGAGCGCCCCATGCCGCTTCTGCTGGGTCTTGTCCTCGTGGCGCTGTTCATCTGGTTTGCCGAAAATCTTGGCACATTTGCCCGCGCGTGGGTCTATCCCAGCCAGGGTAATGGCTGGCATCCCGTGTCCATCGACAAGCTGGGATCATGGTTCCTGCTGATGATCATCAGCTTCGTTCTGGTGGCAGCCGTTCATCGCGAACGACCCGGCGCGACGTAGACCGCCGATTGACCCGGATATTGGGGCATCGCACTAGTGTGCAGGCGTTAGAGCGCATCGGGGGCAGACATGTTTCGCAAGGCAGTTTTGCTGGTATGCGCGCTGGCTGGCGCAGGCTGGGCCTACGCCCGCCAGACGCAGGACATCGACCCGGACCTTCTGGCCTATATCGAGGAAATCGAGACGAACGTCGGCATGAAACGCTTCGGCCCGGTGCGGCTCGGCGAGCTGGAAGGTTACGAAAGCGCGACAGTCAGCGTGGCGGTGAACCCGTCGAGCTACACCACTATCGCCGTGATCTGCGGTCCGTCGTGCGAAGCGATCAATGGGGCCGCTTATGGCGCGTTCAGCAAGGAAATCGCAAAGGCGGAGAAGCCCGGATACGAAGCGGTGATCCAGATCCCCCCTGGCAACGGCGCGTCCGTCGAAGTGAAAGTCGACATGATCACCTGCGAATGGGAGACCTGTCCATTTGCGATCCAGGCGTTCACGCCGCCAGCCCCGCAATAGAGAGGCCAGACGCATGAGCGGGGAAATGGAGGCGGCCGGCGCCGCCGTCACAGCTGGCCTCGCGGCGGCCGTCATGGACGACAAGGGTGGCCACGGCGCGCATGGCGATGGCCTCTGCCCCAATTGTGGCGCGAAGGTGGATGGTAAGTTCTGCTCAGCCTGCGGACAGCCCGCCCATATCCACCGCACGCTTGGCCACATGGTGGAGGAGTTTCTCCACGGCATCATCCATTTTGATACGCGCGCCTGGCGTACGTTGCCCATGCTGGTCTTTCGCCCCGGCACGCTCACGCGCGAGTACATTCACGGCAAGCGCGCTAAATACATCTCGCCACTGGCAATGTTCCTGCTGGTCATCTTCACGATGTTCGCAGTTTTTGCCTTCACCGGCGGGTCCGCCGTTGGTGTCGACCCCGCCCTGCAAGCCGAGATTTCCGACGACATCGCAAGCGACCTTCGGGGGCCCCTGCCTGTTCCGGGAGCTGAGCTGAGCCTCTGCAGCCCTCGGAAGAGACGCGGACATACAATGTGGATCCGGACGGAGACGTCTTCGCGCAGATTCGCGATGCCTATAAGCGAGGCGACATCCAGGTGAACACAAGCTGGGCCGGGCTCGACAAGCAGATCAAGAAGAAACTCGAAAACCCCGAACTCGCATTCTACAAGATCCAGAACGCGGCCTACAAATTCGCCTTTCTTCTTGTGCCGATCTCGCTGCCTTTCTTGTGGCTTCTGTTCTTCTGGAAGCGCGGGCTGACGCTGTTCGATCATACGGTCTACATTCTTTACTCGCTGAGTTTTGTCTCGCTCCTGTTCGTCACGCTGTCGCTGCTGGCATACATTCCCGGCGCGCTTAGCCTGCTGACGCCGTGGTGGCTGCTGGCCTTCCCCGTGCACGCCTATTTCCAGATGAAGGGCGGGTATGACCTCAAGCCGTTCTCCGCGCTGTGGCGAACGCCGATGCTGATGTTGTTTGCGGTGTTCGGCCTGTCGATCTTTCTGGTCGCCATCATTGTGGTGGGCGTGGCGGGTTAGGGCTGCCGGATTCATGCCGCTCGCAGCAAAAATGCACAAAAGCTTGCCCCTGAAACGGCTTTCAACTCGGCCCGCAGCAGCCTAGTTTCCCGCCATGTTCTCATCGCTTCTCATCGCCAACCGCGGCGAAATTTCCCGGCGGATCATGCGTACGGCCCGGCGCCTCGGGATACGCACTGTCGCGGTCTATTCGGACGCAGACGCTGACGCCGCGTTTGTGCGCGAGGCCGATGAAGCCGTGCATATCGGCCCAGCCCCCTCCGCCGAGAGCTATCTCAAGGGCGATCGCATCATCGAGGCCGCGCTGGATACCGGCGCGGAAGCGATCCATCCCGGCTATGGCTTCCTGTCCGAGAATGCGGGCTTTGCCGAAGCCGTAGCGAAAGCCGGCCTCACCTGGATCGGGCCGCCGCCCGAAGCCATCCGCGCGATGGGCCTGAAGGATGCCGCCAAGGCGCTGATGGAGAAACACGGCGTGCCCGTCACGCCCGGCTATCACGGCGAAGACCAGAGCCTGAAGACGTTGAAGGCTGCCGCGAAGAAGATCGGCTACCCGGTCCTCATCAAGGCCATCGCGGGCGGTGGTGGTCGCGGCATGCGCAAGGTCGATGCGGATGCGGATTTCGAGGCGCAGCTCGCCAGCGCCCAGCGCGAAGCGAAGGGCAGCTTCGGCGATGATCGCGTGCTGGTCGAGAAGTTCGTCGAGAACCCTCGCCATATCGAGGTGCAGGTCTTCGGCGACAACCACGGCAACTACATCCACCTGTTCGAGCGCGATTGCTCGCTGCAGCGGCGCCGCCAGAAGGTGATCGAGGAAGCCCCCGCGCCGGGCATGACCGATGCCGTGCGCAAGGCGATGACCGATGCAGCGCTCATGGCCGCTAAAGCCGTGGGCTACCGCAATGCGGGCACGATCGAGTTCATCGTCGACGGCTCTGGCGCGCTGCGCCCCGACGGCTTCTGGTTCATGGAAATGAACACGCGCCTGCAGGTCGAGCATCCGGTGTCCGAACTGGTTACAGGGCTAGACTTCGTGGAGCTGCAGCTGCGCGTCGCCGCCGGCGAGAAGCTGCCGAACCAGTCCGACATCAAGCTCAATGGCCACGCCGTTGAAGGCCGTCTCTGCGCGGAAGATCCCGCGCGCGGGTTCATGCCGTCGTCAGGCCATCTGGAAATTTTCGATCTGGGCGCCTTTACGGACGAGCCGTCAGGCGGGATCACGCTGCGCCTTGATAGCGCGGTGGAGGAGGGCGACGTCGTCCCCGCCGCGTATGACAGCATGATCGCCAAAGCCATCGCTCATGGCCCGACACGCGACGATGCGCTGGATGCGCTGGCTGATGGGTTACGCGAGGCCGAAGTCTGGCCGGTTGCGACCAACGCCGTGCTGCTCGCCAACCTGTGCGACCATCCGGATTTCCGCGATGGCATCGCGACCACCAATCTCGTCGAAGCCAATATCCTCGAACTCACAGCGGCCGATGATGCAGAACAGGCTGACATGCTGGCGCTCGCCGCCGTAGGCTTGCGTGGGCTGGCAACACCAACATCAAGCGATCCATGGACCGTCGCTGACGGCTTCCGTATCAATGGCTCGGCGCGCGCCAGCTACACGTTCGACATTGGCGGCGAGGCGCATACCGTGCGCCTCGAAGCGACCAGCAATGGCGAAGTTCTGGCCCTCATGGGCGAACGGCTCGAACTGGCGCTTGAAGCGCTACCCGTTCCCGGCGGCGTTCTGGTGACGGGCTCTGTCGAAGGCGTAGACGTGCTGGGCGTTATCCGTGAAGCCGCCGATGGTCCGGTGCTCTTCCATCGTGGCCGCGCGCTCGCCCTGCGCAGTCCCGATCATGGGCACGCCATGGAAGGTCTTGCCGCTGGCGATGACATCCGCGCGCCCATGCCCGGCAAGGTGCTCGAAGTGAAAGCCAAGCCCGGGCAGGACGTGAAGCGCGGCGAGGGGCTGGTCGTCCTCGAAGCCATGAAGATGGAACATACGCTCACCGCGCCACGCGATGGCAAGGTTGCCGAAGTCACTGCCATTCCCGGCGCGCAGACAGCCGAGGGAGTGGTGCTCGTCCGGCTCGAACCGGCGCCGGAATGAGCTGCTGATGCCTCAATCGCGCCGCCGGGGATTCCGATTCCATTCATCATGACGGGTGCATCCTGCCGGGAAGCAGCTTCCCGCCGGAGTTAATCTTACGGGGCCAAATCCAGCCACATTCCGTGGCGAGAGATGGTCCTTGGGAGATGGAAGCCTCCTCGGGGCCGGAACGGACACGCGCTATGCCCGCCAGTTTGCTATTCGCGGTTCTGTGGGCCGGCCTTGCGCCCGAGCAGGCGCTGGAACGCGCGCTTGATGCTGTCGAACCGCCCGCGGCCATGCGCGCCGCATTCCACGCCACGCTGACCAGCGGCAACGCCGTCCGCCGGATCGAATACGATCCCTATGCCGACGCCGCCGACCGTTTCAAGGTTACCTACTCCTGGGGCAATAACGAGGAACTCGACGCCGTTGTCGATGGCTGGCGGGCCGAGCGCCAGGCCGACGCCCGGCTGTTTGCCGACGACCTGCGCCTCAGCCTTGCTGACGCTCGCATCGCGGCCCCGTCAGACGCCATGGCGGTTACATTCCGCCACCGCATGTCGGTGAATGATGGCCCGATCGACGCCACTTTCTCCGCCCGCATGGCCGGCCGCCTGCAGCTGGACCGCAGCACGGGCTACGTCTCCCGCATCGATTACGCCATCGAAAGCCCGGTCACCATGGAAGATGGCACGAAGATCGACGAGTACCGCCAGTCCTACCAGTTCGGTTATTCCGAGCGCTGGGGCGTCAGCTACGTCATGGGCTACGAGCTTGTGGCCCGCGGCGGTAAGTGGGGGATGAGCGAGGAACGCTCGGTTAAGGTCCAGCTGACGGACATCGCTTTCGGCCTCGCTGGCGATGCGGAGCAGGAACTGGCGTCCAATCCCACGCCGCCGCTGCCGGGTCTCACAGCGATTCTCCGCTAGAGGCTTGCGGCGGGCCAGACTCGGCCTTAGCTCCCCGCCCATGGCCCTTCACATGATCAAGCTGTGCGTCGGCGTCGAGAACGTCGAGGACCTGTCCGAGTGGCAGGTCAAGCGCATGGCTGAGCTGGCGAAGAAGGGCAAAGCCGCCAACCCGTATCACGACACCCGCATGTCCCCGAAGCGCGCAGCCGAAATGCTCGATGGCGGCTCGATCTACTGGGTCATCAAGCACTTCATCATCGTGCGCCAGCGCCTCATCGGCTTTGAGGAGGTGAAGGACAAGGACGGCAAATCCATGTGCCGCATCCACCTCGACCCCGAACTCATCCGCACGAAGCCGCGCAAGAAACGCCCCTTCCAGGGCTGGCGATACCTCGAGCCTTCCGACGCTCCATCCGACCTCGACGGCAAGGGACCCGCGCTGTCGGCTGACCTCGAAGCAGCGCTGAAGGAAGCCCTGGCGTGGTGAGGGCCTGGGGAGGCTATGCCGTCATATCTGGGTAGCTGGAAAAGTGGCTATGACACTTGAAGCCGGCTGCTCGTGTTGATGTCCTAATGCGGCGCAACCGTTTCCCCGGCAACCGCCGCATCCTGCGCCGCCGTCCCGCCGGAGACGCCCAGGGCGCCGACAATCCGGCCATTCACGACGATCGGCACGCCGCCGCCGATCGCGATCACCTCGTCGGATGACAGCAGCGCCATGCGGCCGCCTTTTACCCGCTCTTCGAGCTCTGCGGTCGTGAGCCGGAGGCGGGCGGACGTGCTCGCCTTCTGCTGCGCCAACCGGATCGACGCATAGGGCGCATCGTCCATGCGCGCGAAGGCGACAAGTTCGCCGGAAGGTTCGACGACTGCGAAGACCATCTTCAGGCCCTGCGCCGTGCTTTTCTCCATGCCTCGTTCGATCAGGGCGAGCGCTTCGCTCACACCGATAGGCGCCCCGTACCCGCTGGCCGGTGGGGTCTGCTGCTGGGCGGCGGCGGGTATGGCGATCATGAAAGCGCACGCAATGAGGATTTTCCGTATCATCTGGTTCTCCGTCTCTTGCCCGCGATCAGGGATCAGCCGGGCCGTTCGCATATTCGGCGTCGGTAACGTGCTCGAGCCAGTCGACTCCCGTGCCTTCCGACAGCGCTACATGGGTCATCGATGAGGACGCCGTGGCGCCGTGCCAATGCTTCTCGCCGGGCGCCAGCATGACGACATCCCCGGCGCAGATGCGCTCGATGGGTCCGCCTTCGCGCTGCGTCCATCCGCACCCTTCGGTGACAACAAGTGTCTGTCCGCGTTCGTGAATGTGCCAGGCGCTTCTTGCGCCCGCCTCGAAGCGGACGGTTGCCCCGCGGACGCGAGCCCCGCCTGCGCCGCTGAACGGCGCCGTAACCTGTACCGCGCCCGTGAAGTTGGAGGCCGCGCCTGCCGTGGCCGCGCCCGATCCCCTGCGTATGATCCGCTGACGGTCTGCATCAGTGAGAACCGGCGCCTGCATGTCGGCCGCCGCAAAGCCGCGCGCTTCCATCACCTGCCGCACTTCGCTTAGCGCCGCGACGGCGTTCGGCCAGCCCGCATAGAAGGCGAGGTGCGTGATCATTGCGCCGATCTCCGCAGGCTGCACGCCGTTGTCGAGTGCGCGGTTGAGGTGGCCCCGCAGCTGCCCCGTATGCCCACCCTTGATCAGCGCCGACAGTGTAACGAGGCTGCGGTCCCGTGGCGATAGATCGCTTCCGGCCCAGACTTCGCCGAAGAGAACGTCGTCGGTATGGCCCGCCAGCTCAGGCGCCACCCAGCGCATATCCTCCGGCGCAACTCGCGGCGCCTGTTCCTGCGCAACTGCCGGCGCGGCTAGCGCAGCCGCAGAAACCACGCTCCTCAACAGCGACCTCACTGGCGCACCTGCGGCGGCGCTTCGCGGCCCGAATGCACCAGCACGGCGTCAGGCAGGCGCTGGCCGCGCACCTCGACGGCCCGCACCGCCGTGTTGAGTTCGACCAGCTCGTCAGGCGTGAACCTGATGGCGGCCGCGCCTGTGTTCTGGATCATGTGCGCAGCATTCGTCGTCCCCGGGATCGGCACGATCCACGGCTTCTGTGCCATCAGCCACGCCAGCGCGATCTGCGAGGGCGCAGCCTCCTTGCGCTCGGCCCAGGTCTTCAGGATCGCAACGAGCTGCAGGTTATGCGGAAGGTTCTCCGGCGCGAAACGCCCTTCGATTGCCCGGATGTCGCCAGGCGCAAAGCGTGCATTCGCGTCGATCCATCCCGTCAGAAACTGCGCGCCCAGCGGGCTCCACGGCACAAAGCCGATGCCCAGTTCCTCGCAAAGCGGCAGCACCTCCTGCTCCGGTCCGCGCCACAGCATCGAATACTCGCTCTGTACCGCCGTGACAGGCAAGGTCGCGTGCGCGCGACGAAGCGTATTGAGGCCCATCTCGCACAGGCCCCAATGTCCGACCTTCCCCTGGCGCATCAGATCCTGCACAGCGCCGGCGACGTCTTCGATCGGCACGTCCGGGTCAACACGGTGCTGATACAGTAGGTCGATGCGATCCGTCCGCAGACGCCGCAGCATCCCGTCGACGGCAACCTTGATATGATCGGGGCGGCTGTTGAGCCCCGGCCGCCGCTCGCCGGTTTCCAGATCGATGTTCCAGCCAAACTTCGACGTGATCACCACTTCGTCGCGGAATGGCTGCATCGCGTCGCCCAGGATGCGCTCGCACTCATGGGGGCCATATGCCTCGGCAGTGTCGAAGAACCTGATGCCGGAATCGAATGCCGTGCGGATGAGGTTCACCATCTCGGGGCGGTAAGGCGTTTCGGTCGTGTACTTGCGGAAGTTGTTCTGCACGCCAAGGCCGATGCTCGAGACTTCGAGACTGCCAAGCCGGCGGCGATCAAGTGCCGGTCGCTGCGCGGCCTGCACATCGCCCGGAGGCGCGCTGGCGCAGGCCGCGGCCAGCGCGGGCAAGGCAATACCTGCCGTCAGCAGGCCGCGGCGGCCGATGTCCATTGGGGAATTCGATGCGGGCATGACGTAGCTCCTTCGTTCAGTCTGGAAGGTAGACCCACGTCAGCACATTGATTAGACGCTGAATGGTGCATGAACCTATTCCCAAGGCTTATATATGGCGCGCGAGGATCTTTCGGACCTATCGGTCTTTGTCGTCGTTGCAGAAGAGCGAAGCTTCACGCGCGCGGCAGCAAAACTTGGCACGTCGCAATCAGCGGTGAGCCAGACAATCCGCAGGCTGGAAGCGCGGCTGGGTTTGCGCCTGCTTACTCGCACCACGCGCAGCGTTGCGCCGACGCAGGCAGGCGATCGGCTCCTTGCGGGCCTGCGTCCGGCGCTCGGCGAAATCGAAGACCAACTCGCGGGGCTCACCGAGCTACGGGACAAACCCGCAGGAACGGTGCGGATCACGACAGGTCAGCACGCCGCCGACACGATCCTGTGGCCTGTGCTTCAGGGTCTTCTGCCGAAATACCCAGACGTGCAGGTTGAGCTATCAGTCGACACTGGCCTGCGGGACATCGTTGCCGACCGATTTGATGCTGGCGTTCGGCTTGGCGAGAAGATCGACAAGGACATGGTTGCGGTCCGGATCGGGCCGGATCTGCGAATGGCCGTTGTCGCCGCGCCGAAATACTTCCGAAAACACGGCAAGCCCGCAACGCCGCATGATCTCGCGAGGCACAGCTGCATCAATCTGCGTTTTCCGACGCTGGGCGGCATCTACGTCTGGGAGTTTGAAAAGGACAAGCGGGAGCTGCTTGTTCGTGTCGAAGGGCAGCTCACGTTCAATGAGAGCGGCCTCATCGTGAAGGCAGCTTGCGCGGGTCTCGGCGTGGCGTTTGTGCTTGAGGATCATGTGACGGAGCACATCGCGAAGGGCCGCCTCCAGCGTGTTCTCGCGGACTGGTGCCCCCCGTTTTCCGGGTATCACCTCTACTACCCCAGCCGGCGCCAACCGACACCAGCCTTCGCCCTCGTGCTCGATGCGCTGAGGGGGAGGGTGTAACAACGCGGTCAGCAAACGCTGACTTGCAGATCACGCCCTCCGCACGAACCCCATATTGTCGATCATGCGCGTCTTGCCGAGGCGCGCCGCCACCAGCAGGCGGCCGCTTGCGCCCACAGGCGCGCTCTCCAGGCCGAACGGCGCCAGCGTGTCGGCGCGGCGTGCTTCCACGTAATCGACCGACGTGAATCCCGCTGCCATGATCTCTGCCTTGGCGCGGTCGGTCGCGGCGCGAATGCCTGCGCCGCCAGCCAGCAGCTCCGCTGTTTCGCGCATCACGCGGGCAAGTCCCGGCGCACGCGCGCGTTCTTCCTTGTCGAGATACGCATTGCGCGATGACATCGCGAGACCATCCGTTTCGCGCAGCGTCGGCCCGCCGACGATCTCGATCGGAAAGCCGAGGTCCTGCACCATCCGCTTGATGACGAGCAGTTGCTGGAAGTCCTTTTCGCCGAACACGGCGACGTCCGGTCCGATGTGCAGGAACAGGCGGCTCACCACGCTGGCCACGCCTTCGAAGAAGTGCGGGCGCACTTCGCCTTCGAGGATGTGCGCGAGATCCTTCACCTGGATGCGGGTCGAATCCCCCGGCGGGTACATCTCGGTGACTGTCGGGCAATAGCAGAACGCGCATCCTGCCTCGGCCAGCTTCTGCAGGTCGCTGTCTTCCGAGCGGGGATAGGTGCCAAGGTCTTCGTGCGCCGCAAACTGTGTCGGGTTCACGAAAATGGACGAGGCGGCGACATCGGCCTTCTCAAGGCCAATGCGGATCAGGCTGACATGTCCGGCATGGAGCGCCCCCATGGTCGGGGCAAAGGCAATGCGCTTGCCCTGGGCCTGCATCTGCCGCCGCCATTCCCGCGCTTCGGCGCGGGTCCGGGCGACCACCAGTCCATTACGCTTGGCCAAATAGACGCCCTTCCGACACCAGACCCGACGCGGCGCTCGGGGCTTAGGCGCGGGCTTCTAGGCCTGTTCCAGATGTGGATCAATTGCGACCCGGTGCGCAGGCTTTATGGGTC
>JAVBYB010000558.1 GCA_030824255.1 bacterium | reverse complement strand
TGTCGTTCGCGCCTTGCCCTGTCCCAGCCCCATGGTGGCCAGCACGACAAGGCCTAGCGCGACGAGGCCGTTGCCAAGATCGCCTATCAGCGACCCGAACAGGAAGCTGACAGCCAGCAAGCCCCAGAAGGCAGCGTTGCGGAAGCGGCGCGGATTGGTGGCGTCTGCGGCCGAGAGCACGGCGAAGGCGGTGAACACCAGTCCAGCAACAATGTAGAGGTGCGTGAGCGTGATCATTGCCCGCCCTCCGTCGTCACGGGCGCGAGCGTGCGCTTCAGATGCCGGTCGAGGAGCAACAGCCGCAATGAATGGATTGCCAGCGCCACGATGGCGGTCGGGATCGCCCAGACAGACAGTTCCAGCGGGGTGACGATGATCCCGTTGGTTTCGAGGAAGCCGACCATCAGCAGGATCGAGCCGATTGCGATGAAGATATCCTCGCCGAAGAAAAGCCCGATATTGTCGGCCGCCGCTGCATGGCTGCGGATCAGGAAGCGTTGCTTGTCAGGCAGTGGCCCATGCCTGCTTTCAGCCGCGCCTTCCGCCATCGGCGCGACCAGCGGGCGCACCATCTGCGGATGCCCGCCCAGCGATGTGAGCCCCAGTGCCGACATCACCTGCCTGAAGACGAGATAAACCCAGATCACGCCCGCCGATGTCGCCGCCGGTATCTTTGCGATCACCATCCGTGCGCGTTCCTGCAGGCCGGATCGCTCCAGCAGGCCGATCGCGATCAGCACCATCCAGACAAGGCTGATGAACCGGTTGTCGTTGAACGCCTTGCCGAACAGCGCCAGCGTGTCGACGCCCGCCTGCCACATTGTCAGGAGATCGGCCTGCGGCGTCCAAGCCGCTGCCAACCCGGTAACAATCGCCGCAGACATGACGACGAGTAGAGGGTTGGCCCTCACGATGAAGCCAAAGACGACGACGGCAATCCCTAGCAACACCAGCATCAGTCGCCCCGCTTGCCAAACCCGCCGCCGCCCGGCGTCTCGATGATGAAAGCATCGTCCGGTTGCATCGTCGCCTGCGCCGTCGCCGACAATTCTTCAACGCGCCCATCCGCGCGCCGCACGGCATTCCGGCCGGACTTTGCATTGCCGCCGCCGGATACGCCAAACGGGGCTGTTGTCCTGCGGTTGGACAGCATCGCTGCCGTCATAGCCTCCCTGAAACGCACGACACGCATTGCCCCATCGCCGCCGCGCCATTGCCCGTCACCGCCGGATCCCTGCCGCACGCTGAAACGCTCGATCAGGATGGGATACCGGATTTCAAGAATTTCGGGATCGGTCAGCCGCGAATTCGTCATGTGCGTCTGCACGACAGACGCGCCGCCAAAGCCATCGCCCGCGCCAGATCCGCCGCAGATAGTTTCGTAATACTGGTAGCGGTCATTGCCGAACGTGAAATTGTTCATCGTCCCTTGCGACGCGCCAAGCCTGCCCATGGCGCCATAGAGAGCATCCACCACCACCATGCTCGTCTCGACATTGCCCGCCACTACTGCTGCGCCGGGTCGAGGATTGAGGATCGAGCCTTCCGGCACAAGTATATCGATCGGCTTGAGACAGCCCTCGTTGAGCGGGATCGCGTCATCCACCAGCGTGCGAAAAACATACAGAACGGCGGAGCGGGTGATAGAGAGCGGCGCGTTGAAATTGCGGGGATCCTGCGGTGTTGTGCCTGTGAAATCCACGGTCAGCCGGCGCTGCGTCCTGTTCGGCTTCACGCTCACGCGGATAACCGCGCCATTGTCCATCGGGGCTTCAAAACTGCCTGGCGCCAGCACATCAATCACGCGGCGGACATGCTCCTCGGCGTTGTCCTGCACGTGGCCCATGTAGGCCGCCACACCCGCGCGTCCGTAGTGGCGCACAAGCCGTTCCAACTCCTCCGCGCCGCGCCGGCACGCCGCGATCTGGGCGCGCAGGTCGGCGAGGTTCTGGTCGATGTTACGTGCAGGGTGCGGACCGGATGCAAACAGCGCGCGCGTTTCCGCCTCGCGCAGAACGCTGCCATCCACCAGCAGGAAATTGTCGATCAGCACGCCTTCGTCTTCAACCGTCCGGCTGTTGGGCGGCATGGAACCGGGCGTGATGCCGCCAATGTCCGCATGGTGCCCGCGCGCCGCCGTGAAGAAGGCCGGCGTCTCGTCGTCATCCAGGATAACCGGAGCAATCACCGTGATGTCGGGCAGATGCGTGCCGCCTGCATGGGGAGCATTCAGCATGTAGATGTCTCCCGCCTTCATGCCGCGTCCATCCGCCCCGCGCTGGCGGATCACCGTGCGGATGCTCTCGCTCATCGAGCCGAGATGAACCGGAATATGCGGGGCGTTGGCGACGAGATCGCCATGCGCGTCAAACACCGCGCAGGAGAAATCCAGCCGCTCACGGATGTTCACGGAGGCAGCGCTTGTCTGCAGTGCCAGCCCCATCTCTTCCGCGACCGCCATGAAGCGATTGTTGAAGATCTCCAGCAGTACGGGATCAACCTGTGTGCCGATGGCTGTTCCTGTCGGCGGAGGATCGATGCGGCGCAGCACTAGATCGCCCGTCGCCATCATCTCGCCGCGCCAGCCCGCATCCAAGAAAGTCGTGGCGCCGTTCTCCAGCACCAGCGCCGGGCCATCCACGCTGAACCCTGCTGGCATTGCCTCGCGGCGGAAAACCGGCGCATCGTTCGCGTCGCCGTTTGCCCTGAGTGAAACCGTAGCAAAAGGAAAGGGCGTTCTGCTTGCCATTACGTCCAGCTTCTGTGGCGGCGCTTCGTCTTCGCCAATCGCTTCCGCCGACAGCTTGCTCACCAGCACCGCGCGCCCGGCGTCGAGGAAGCCGAACCGCGCCTTGTGCGCCAGCTCGAAGTCCCGCCGCATGGTCTCGGTATCGCTCCACCGGATCGGCAGCGAAGCCTCCGCCCCGTCATAGCGCAGATAGGCTGTCAGCTCGGTCGTCTTCACCGCAACGCCGCGTGTCGCCAGCGCTTCCGCCGTCTGCGCTATCAATGCTGTGCGCGTGTCGGCAAGATCGCCGCCCAGCTTCTGTTCGATCGACAGCTCCCGCATCGCGCGCAGATCCGCCAGACCCATCCCCCATGCCGACAGCACGCCCGCCAGCGGATGCAGCAGCACGCTCCGCGCCCCTACCGCGTCGGCCACCGCGCATGCGTGCTGCCCGCCTGCTCCGCCGAAGGCCGCCAGAACATATTCTCGCGGATCGTAGCCGCGCTGGATCGAGATTTTCCGGATCGCCTCGGCCATGTGCTGGTTGGCGATAGTGACAAATCCCTCCGCAGCCGCTTCGGGCTGCAGTTCTGCGCCCGTCGCGCGGCTCACCTCGGCGCACAGCTCCTCGAAACGCTGGCGCACGACGCCAGCGTCCAGCGGCTGGTTTCCATCCGGACCGAAGATCGAGGGGAAGAATTCAGGCCGTACGCGGCCGAGCAGGACATTGCAGTCCGTGATCGTCAGCGGTCCGCCGCGCCGGTAGCAGGCCGGGCCCGGATCGGCTCCTGCCGATTGTGGCCCAACGCGCAGACGCGATCCATCGAAGAAGCACACCGATCCGCCGCCTGCCGCCACCGTGTGGATCTGCAGCATGGGCGTCGTCAGACGTACGCCCGCCACCACTGTGTCGTTTGTCCGCTCGAAAGCTCCGGCATAGTGAGACACGTCCGTGGACGTGCCGCCCATGTCGAAACCCAGCGCCTTCCCGAACCCGGCGCGCTTTGCGGCGGCCGCGAGGGCGATAATTCCGCCTGCGGGACCAGAGAGCACAGCGTCTCGCCCCCGGAATGCACTTGCCGGCGTCAGCCCGCCATTCGACTGCATGAAGTAAAGCCGCGTTGCGGCGTCGAACGCGCTGGCGACACGCTGCACATAGGCGTCCAGTACGGGCGACAGATAGGCGTCTGCGACCGTCGTGTCCGTGCGCGGCACATAGCGCGTCAGGCCAGACACTTCGGAACTTACCGAGACATTCGCAAAACCCAGCTCCCGCGCAATTGCCGCGATCCGCTGCTCATGCGCCGGCCACGCCCAGCCATGCAGGCAGGCGATCGCGCAACTCGTCAGGCCCGCATCGCGCGCTGCTTTCAGGTCTGCGTGAACGCGTCCTTCATCCAGCGGCGTCAGAATCTCGCCTTCCGCCGTTACACGCTCCCTCGCTTCGATCACGTGCGTCTGAAGCTGATCTGGCTTCATGATATGTCGCGCGAAAATATCCGGCCGTGCCTGATTGCCGATCTCCAGCAGGTCGCCAAAGCCTTCTGTCACCACCAGGAGTGTCGGCGCGCCCTTGCGTTCCAGCAGCGCATTGGTCGCCACGGTCGTACCCATGCGGATGGATGCGATTTCCGTATTGCCATCCTCGGACAGGATGGTGCGGATGGCTTCCACCGCTGCGTCCGCATACCGGCCGGGGTTTTCCGACAGCAGCTTTCGCACGACTTCCCGGCCGTCAGGCCCGCGCGCCACGACGTCCGTGAAAGTGCCCCCCCGGTCAATCCAGAAATGCCATCCTGCCATGCAGCCAGCTTTGGAAGGCCAGCAATGCTTTGACAAGCCCGCCCGGCCGGGCTGATCCTCCGTTCCGGACGAGGGAGAGATCATGAAGCGCAGCACCATCATCGGCGGCCTGCTGGCCATTGCCGCGTCGGCGGGCGCCATCGCCACTTTCGCCCAGTCTCCCACATCCACGGCCATCGCGCGGGACGCATGGTCGGTGAAAGGCCTCGCCGCACCGGCGGAGATCGTGGTGGATCATTGGGGCGTGCCCCACATCTTCGCCGCGTCGCAGCGGGATGCCTTCTTCCTGCAGGGCTACAACGCCGCGCGCGACCGCCTCTGGCAGATCGATCTCTGGCGCAAGCGTGGCCTTGGCCGTCTCTCTGCTTCCTTCGGCCCCGCCTATGTGGAGCAGGACAGGGCGGCGCGCCTCTTCCTCTATCGCGGCGACATGGAAGCGGAATGGAACGCCTATTCGCCAGACGCACGCGCCACCGTCGAAGCGTTTGCGGCCGGCATCAACGCCTATGTTGGCGAGGTGAAATCCGGCGCCAAGCCGCTGCCCGTCGAATTCAAGCTGACCGACTCCCAGCCGGAAGCGTGGATCCCGGAAGACGTGCTGCGCATCCGCAGCCACGCGCTGGTCTCCAACGTCACGTCAGAAGTCGCGCGCGCCCGCGTTGCCTGCGTCGGCGGCATCGAGGCGGATGAACTACGTCGCAAGCTCAATCCCGATGGCCACAAGCGCGTCATCCCCGCTGGCCTCGATCCGTGCGACATTCCCGAGGATGTGCTCGGCGACTACGTCCTCGCGACGCAGCAGGTGGACTTCGCCCCGCTCTCCGCGGAGCAGCGCGCCGCCGCCGATCCCGCCACGCAGCTGGCCAATGTGATGGAGGCCCAGCTCTACGAAGGCTCCAACAACTGGGTCGTCGCCCCCGGCAAGACGGAAAGCGGTCGTCCCATCATGGCGAACGATCCCCATCGCCAGCTCGGCGTGCCCTCGCTCCGCTATGTCGTGGGTCTTTCCGCGCCCGGCATGGAGATCATCGGCGCGGGCGAGCCCGCCTTGCCCGGCGTGTCGCTCGGCCACAACAACGACATCGCTTTCGGCATCACGATCTTCGCAATGGATCAGGAAGACCTGTACGTCTACGAAACCAACCCGCGCGATCCCGACGCCTACCGTTACAGGGGCAAGTGGGAGAAGATGAAAGTCACGCGCGAGACGATCGATGTGAAGGGTGAAGCCCCGCGTGAGGTCGCGCTGAAATTCACGCGGCACGGCCCGATGCTGAAAGCAGATGGGGTCAAGAACCGCGCGTATGCGATGCGCAGCGTCTGGTTCGAGCCGGGCGTCGCCGGCTATTTCGGCGCCTCCCGTCTCACGCACGCGAAGGACTGGAAGGACTTCAAGGCCGCCAGCAATGCGTGGGGCGCTCCGCCGCTGAATCTCGTCTACGCCGACACCAAGGGCAATATCGGCTGGGCCGCATCCGGCCGCACGCCGGTTCGCAAGAACTGGGACGGCCTCATGCCTGTGCCCGGCGATGGCCGCTATGAGTGGAACGGCTTCTTCGCCAAGGACCTGCTGCCGTCTTCCTTCAATCCAGAGCAGGGCTTCTTCGCCACTGCCAACGAATACAACCTGCCTGCCGATTATCCGGCGGAAGAACGCAAGGTCGCCTTCGAGTGGACCGATCCCTCGCGCGTGACGCGCATCAAGGAGGTGCTCGCCGCCGACGCCAGGGTCAGCCTCTACGACTCCATGCAGCTTCAGGGCGACGCCGTGAGCCCGCAGGCGCGTCGTCTCGTCAAGCTGGTGAAGAGCACGCCCGGCGGCACGGTCAACATCAATGTCGATCACGCCATCAAGCTGCTCACCTCGTGGGACGGCCACATGGCGGTCGATAGTCCCGCCGCCGCGATCTACGAAACCTGGTCAACCAGGTATCTGGGCAAGGCCGTTGTTGCGCGGGTTACGCCCGCCGCCGCGCGAGAGTTGGTCGGCGGCGGACATCTCGAAGCCATCGTCACGTATCTCGAGAACCCAGACACGCGCCTGGGCGCAAGGCCGCTGGAAGCCCGCAACGAAGTGATCCTCGAAAGCCTGAAGGCCGCCACGGATGAACTGGCTCAACGGCTTGGCTCCGATCCGCATTCATGGGCGTGGGGTCGGCTCCACATGGCGAAATGGGAGCCCGCCATCGGCGTCCTCGCCGATCCCCAGCTGCGCGCCCAGATGACCATCGGTCCTGTCGCGACGCCCGGCTCCGCCTCCACGCCGCGCGCGCAGAGCTATCGCGCATCGGATTTTGGCGTCACCGCCGGCGCGTCCGTCCGCTTCGTGATCGATGTTGGCGCCTGGGACAATTCGATGATGATCAACACGCCGGGCCAGTCCGCTGATCTCGGCAGCCGCCACTATCGTGACCTGTTCCCGATCTGGGCCGAGGGGGGCTATGTCCCGCTCGCCTTCAGCCGCGAAGCGGTGGACCGGGTGGCGAGCCGGATCATCAAACTGGCGCCCGCGAACTAGCGGTACCAGTCGAGATGTTTGGGAGCCCCGGGTGGGGGATAGGAGGGCCAAGTGGCCCGTCCCCCCGTAAACCCAGTGTCTGATTTATGCCGGTCGCGGCCTCATCTGCCTACCCCCGAACCTTTGGGGGTGTGCGCCCGGTCCGTCAGGATTTGATCAGGCCGAGCATGACCGCCTGGATCGCGGCCTGCGTTGTGGTCTTCACGCCCAGCCGCCGCCGCGCCGCGGCGAGGTGTTCGTTCACGGTGTGCTCGGACAGGGTCAGGATTTCGCCGATCTCCCAGCTCGTCTTGCCTTGCGCGATCCATCGCAGGCACTCGATCTGGCGCGGCGTGAGCTCCTGCGTTTCGGCGGAGGCCGTGCCCCGCGCCGCCGCCACCATGCCGATCCGCTCCGCCGCGAGGGCGTAGTAGAGCGACAGCATGTGCAGGATCGCCAGCGTGGCGCGGTCCGTCGGCAGGGCGTGCTGCACCATCATCGTCATGCCCAGCATGGAGCCGTCCGGCTGGTGCAAGGGCAGGAAGAACCCGTCCTGCAGGCTGAACTCCGCAGCCTGATGGTAGATGCCTTCCTGCTCGCGATTCAGCGCGCGCTGTTCACGGAACCGTCGCCATGTCGTCGGCTCGCTCGATGTCAGGCCGGATTTGAGCAGGTCGTCGACCGTCCCCAGCCCGTTCGCGTCGTAGTGGCGGCGCCATTCATGGTGCGTCGTGCCGCTGATCTTGCGCACGGCGGGCCGCTTGAACTTGTCTGTGCCCACGTAAAAGGAGTGATGCCCCATCCCGAACCGGCGCAGGTGCCGCGCCAGCAGGGCATCCAGCTGCTCCGGCGAGGTCGCGCCATGCGCTTCTTCCGCAAAGCTGAACACCGGGTCCCTGACGGACCCGTCGGCCAGATAGTGCGCGGAAAGCCTTGGCGTGGCGCTCATGCCCTTACGTAACGTCCCAATACCCCCATTCCCCATGTGACATTGTTGCTAACAGGGTCGCTAACGCCGCGACAGGAACGCACGGTGCTCGGGGGCGGCGACCGCTATCAGAGCCTCTGCCCTGTCTCTTGTCGACAGGCCTTTCAGGCGCGCCACGCCGTACTCGGTTACGACGCAATCAACGAGACTGCCCGGTATCGATGGCGATCCAAGTCGCGGCACGATTCGCGACGCGCCCCCAGCGGTGGCCGGCAGCGCGATTATCGATAGGCCGCCGGGCGATGCCGCCGCCGCGCGCAGGAAGTCCGGCGATCCACCGACGCTGCTGACGTGCCGGCCCTTGCGCCATTCCAGGTTGAGATTTCCTGCAAGGTCCACTTCCAGCGCCGATCCGATCGACACAAAGCCTTCAATCTTCGCCAGAGTTCCGCTCCCGTGCGTGCCCCGTGCCGAGCGGAACGAAAAGTCGGAGTAGGACAGCCATCTGTAGAAGTCCGCATCGCCCCAGGCGACGCCGGTGATGTTCGTCGCGCCCGGATCGATCGCGCCGGATTCCATCAGCGCACGATACTCCGGCGTGATGATCCCCGAATGTACCTTGAGCCCACGATGCAGCCGCAGAGCCGCCACCACGGCCGCCGGCGCCTCGCCAATGCCTGACTGGATCGTGGCTCCATCGGGCACGAGCTCCGCCGCCTTGCGCGCGATCTCTGCCAGCGGGCCCACAGATCGGCCCGGCGAAACTGGCGCGGCTAGCAGCGGCGCAGTCGCCGCAACGCCGAACTCAATTTCGTTTTCGGGAATGAAGTCCGCGTCTGCGATCGCCGGCATCTTCTGGTTCACCAGCGCGATCCGCCGCTGCGCATTCGGCCACACCAGCGCGGGCATGTCGCATGCAATACCGAAAGACATGCGCCCCTGACGATCCGGCGGCGCGGTGTGAAGGATGGCTACATCGAACGCCATCGCCCCCAGCGCCTCGGCGATCTCCGAATAGGGCATTGCCATCAGCTTCGTTCGCCCTGAAGCGAGCGAAGGCTCCAGCGTCGGAGACGCCATGAATGTCACAAGCTGAGCCGTGCCGGGCAGGGCGCCATAATCGTGGCGATTGATCCCCGGTATCAGACACGACCAGAACTCCACGCCATTGGCGAGCCCCGGATTGTCGCGCAGCACGTTGTAGAAAAGTTCGCTCTCGCCCGGCCCGCCCTGGAAGTAGACGCGCTGACCGGGCCGCAGCCCGCGCACGATGTCTTCCGGATAACCCATCCTCATGCGAGGCCAGCCGCCATCAGCAGCTTGCGCGCCCGCTCCACCACAGGCTGGTCGATCATTTTGCCATTGTGCGAGACGACGCCATCGACGCGCTGTTCCCACGCTGCCAGAACTGCCTGCGCCTCTGCGATCTCCGCCTCGCCCACGCCGAAAGCGTTGTTCAGAACGGCCACCTGATTGGGATGAATGCACATCGCGCCCGTCAGCCCCATCGCATGCGCCCGCAGCGCCTCAGAGCCAAACGCCTCAAGGTCTGTAAAGTTCGCAATCCCCGTCGCCATGCCGATGCCCATGATCCCGCGCGCCGACGCTGCATAGGCGACCTGCATCGCGGCGAGATCCAGCGACAGCGGGCCGGGCTTCCGCCCCAGAGACAGCGAAAAGTCCTCGCTCCCAAGCGAAATGCCAATCAGCCTTGGCCCATCTGCAATGCTGCTAAGCCGCTCAAGCGCGCGTGGGCTCTCGATCACAGCCACCACGCCCACAGCATATCGTTCAAGCCGCGCCTCGTATTCCAGCGCATCCAGCATCGCCGACAGGCTCTCCAGCTCGGATGCCTGCTCCACCTTCGGCATCACGACGGCGGTCAGTCCGGGCATCACCACCGCCTCGAGATCGTCAGCCAGCAGCGCCGCGTCATTGTTGACGCGGACCGTCACCGTCGCGCCATTGCCTGTCAGATGGCGGATTGCGTCGCCCGCCTGCGCGCGCGCCGCCGCCTTCGCTTCCGGCTGCGTGGAATCCTCGAGGTCGACGATCAGCGCATCCGCCCCGCGCGTATGCGCCTTTTCCCAGTGCTGCGGCGCCGCCGCCGGAACAAAGAGCATCGAACGCCAGTTTGCCATCACGTCACGCCGATCCTGCCACTCATGGCGACATATCCATCGCCGCCCGCCGCCCACACATCGGCGCCCGTGTCAGTATCGACCAGATTCACGGTGAAGGGCGCAAGGTCATAGACGGGTTGTTGCGCCCTGAAATCGAATGTCGCCACTTTGTCATGCGGCCGATGCCTGCGGAAATGATCCACCAGCAGCATCGCCAGCAGCGGTCCATGAACCACCAGCCCCGGATACCCCTCCACCGTCATCGCATAGTCACGATCGTAATGGATACGATGCGCGTTGTAGGTCAGCGCCGAAAACCGGAAGAGCAGGGACGCCGTCGGTTCGATCGTTCGCGAAACCTGCGCCAGCCGTCGCTCGCCCGGTGGCAATGCCTGCGCATTTCCGCTCTTCTCGCGGAACACGATGTCGGCGTCTTCCGTCACGCATAGCGTGTCGCCGGCAAACACCTCATGCCGGAGCGTGAGAAACGCCAGGCGCCCCGTGCGGCCGGTCTTCTCTTCCAGCTTCGCAATCGTCGAAACGCGCTTCACTTCAGCGCCGAACGGAATGTCTGCGTGAAATCGCACCCGGCTCCCCGCCGCCATCCGCATTGGCAGGTCGATCGGCGGCACGATCCCGCCGCGCCGCGGATGCCCGTCCTCGCCGATCTCCGCCTGCGCTGCGCCTGGAAGAAAGCAGAGATAGTGGCCAAGCGGCGGAGCAGCGCTTTCCCGCTCGCGATCGAGCAACGCCGCCAGCCGGTCGAAAGGCCCGCGCGCGACGAAGTCCGTCGTCGTTTCGCTCCGCCCGATCCAGTCTGCCGTGTTGATGCTCATCGGCGCCTCAGAACGATTTCGGCATGCCCAGCACATGCGTCGCCACATGGCTGAGGATCAGGTTCGTGGAGATCGGCGCGACCTGATAAAGCCGCGTCTCGCGAAACTTGCGCTCGATGTCGTACTCCTCCGCAAAACCGAAACCGCCATGCGTCTGTACGCAGACATCGGCGGCATACCAGCTGGCCTCCGACGCCGTCATCTTCGCCATGTTGGCCTCAGACCCGCACGGCTCGCCAGCCTCGAACAGCGCCGCCGCGTGATCCACCATCAGCGACGCCGCCGTCACCTGCACATGCGCCCGCGCGATGGGAAACTGCACGCCCTGGTTCTCGCCGATCGCCCGCCCGAACACCGAGCGCTCCTTCGCATAGGCCGACGCACGGTCGATGAAGAAGCGGCCATCCCCGATGCATTCCGCCGCAATCAGGATTCGCTCCGCATTCATGCCGTCGAGAATATACCTGAAGCCCGCGCCCTCCCGGCCGATCAGGTTCTCCGCCGGCACTTTCATGTTGTCGAAGAACAGCTCCGTCGTCGCATGGTTCAGCATCGTGCGCACCGGCCGCACGGTCAGGCCCTTGCCCACCGCCTCCCGCATGTCGACCAGCAACACGCTCATCCCGTCCGAAGGCTTGCCCGCCTCGTCGCGCGGCGACGTCCGGCACAGCAGCACCATCAGGTCCGAATGCTCCGCCCGGCTGATCCAGATCTTTGATCCGTTGACGACATAACTGTCGCCCTCGCGCTTCGCGAATGTCTGTATCCGCGTCGTGTCCGTGCCGCTGGTGGGCTCCGTCACGCCGAACGCCTGCAGCCTGATCTCGCCGCTCGCGACCTTCGGAAGCCACTTGTCCTTCTGCGCCTCGCTGCCATGCCGCAGCAGCGTGCCCATCGTGTACATCTGCGCATGGCACGCTGCGCCATTCGCGCCCGAGCGATGGATTTCCTCCAGCACCGCGCAAGCCGCCGAAATCCCCAGACCCGCCCCGCCATATTCCTCGGGGATCAGCACCGAGAGCCACCCCGCCTCCGTCAGCGCGTTCACGAACGCCGTGGGATAAGCCCGCTCCCGGTCCAGCCCGCGCCAGTATTCGCCGGGAAACCGCGTGCACAGCTTGCGCACCGCGTCGCGGATTTCGGGATGTGTCTCTGCCTTGCTCATACGGGCAGTCTGCAATGCCTTTGCGTCCGCGTCACGCCTTCGTGGCGGCCGCAAATACCTTGGAGAACCCCGCGATCAGTTGCTCGTCAGACCAGACAAGCGGATCGTCCAGGTGCTCGACCATGCCTTTCATCGTCAGCATGCCGATGGCGGACAGATAGGCGAGGAAGGCCATCAGCCGGGGTTCGACCGCAGGCGGCTTCGCGGAACGCTTGCGTTCCGCTGTGAGCTTCTGCGTTGCAAGGTCGAGGACCAGGCTGTTCAGCGGCCTTATGCGTGCGAATTGATCGGCGTCCAGCTTCACGGCGCTTTTGCCGGATACCTGCCCGTGAAGGAAGGCGAGCCGGAAATCGTCCATCCGTGGCGTGAACGCGGCCACCGACTCGCGGATCACCGCCGTCAGCGCCTCGCCCCCCGTCTCCGCCTTCCCGACGGCGGCATGCACAGCGTTCGCCTGCCTCTGCACCGCCCCGAACATCACCTCGAAGAACAGGGCCTCCTTTGAGGGAAAGTAATAGTACAGCGCCGCCTTCGACATGCCGACTGTCTGGGCAACCGCCTCCAGCGTGGCGCCAGCGATTCCGCGCTCAAGCAGGATGGTGCGCGCCGCCTCGAGAATTTCCTCCCGGGAGCTTTCGCGCCGCCGCTCGCGCCGGGCAACGCGCGCGGCCTCCGCCTGCTTGGCTGGCTTCTTCTTTCTGGGCGTGGCGGGCTGGGTCATCGGTGAAATCTACCACTGTTGACATTTTCGACCAACGGTAGAAAAAGCACTTTCAGCATCTGTCGGGATGTCTGCACAAGGGGAGGGGCGCACATGGCTGACTTCAATCTGGGCAATCCGGTTTTCGCGACCTACGTCGTCGCGGCATGCCTCATGATCCTCAAGGCCGTCGCCATGTCGTGGCTCACGGTGGTGCGCATGGTCGGCGCCAATGGCGGCTTCCGCAACCCGGAAGACATGAAGAAGACGCCGATGAACCCCAACCCCCATGCGAACCAGACCGCTCCCAACGAAAGCGTGGAGCGCATCCGCCGCATCCACCTCAACGTGCTGGAGAACGTGCCGTTCTTCCTTGCCGCCGGCCTGCTGTACGTGACGACCCAGCCTGACCTCTGGCTCGCCCAGCTCCTGTTCTACGGCTACGTCGTCTCGCGCCTGTTGCACTTCATCGCCTACATCACCGCCCAGATCCACGAGATCCGCGCCACGTTCTGGACCGTCGGCTCGGTGATCATCCTCTACATGACGGGCGCCACGCTGGTGAAAGCACTCGGCTACTAGCCTCCGGGCCCTTCAGTTGCCGTCCCGCGATTGATCGCTATGTTGCCCGCGATTCAAGCCAGCCCGGGATACCTGCCCATGACCAAGCTCCGCCGCGCCGCCATCGTCAGCCCCGTCCGCACGGGCGTCGGCAAATTCCAGGGCGCGCTGGCCGGCATACAGGCGGGCGAACTCGGCGCCATCGCCATCCGCGCCCTGCTTGAGCGCACGAAGATCGACCCCGCGCGCATCGACGATGTGGTCTTCTCGCAGGGCTACCCCTCCGGCGAAGCCCCCGCCATCGGCCGCTGGTCCGCGCTCGCCGCTGGTCTCCCCATCTCCGTGCCGGGCTTCCAGCTCGACCGCCGTTGCGGCTCCGGGCTTCAGGCCGTCGTCGAGGCCGCCATGTTCGTCCAGACCGGCGCCGCCGATGTCGTCATCGCTGGCGGCGTCGAGAGCATGAGCAATGTCGAATACTACTCGACCACGATGCGCAACGGCGCCCGCATGGGCGACGTCCAGTTCCATGACCGCCTCACGCGCGGCCGCATGATGTCCCAGCCGGTCGAGCGTTTCGGCGTCATCACCGGCATGATCGAAACGGCCGAGAACCTTGCCAAGGACTACCAGATCCCGCGCGAAGCCTGCGACGCCTATGCCGCCCGCAGCCAGCAACGCGCCGCCGCCGCGTGGGCCGAGGGCAAGTTCGACAACGAGATCATCCCCGTCTCCATCGCGCAGAAGAAGGGCGACCCCATCGTCTTCCGCAAGGATGAAGGCGTGCGCGGCGACGCCACCGCTGAATCCCTCGGCCAGCTTCGCGCTATCGAGAAAGGCGGCGTCGTCACCGCCGGCAACGCCTCGCAACAGAACGATGCGTCCGCCGCCTGTCTTGTTGTTGCGGAGGACAAGCTGGAAGAGCTCGGCCTTGAACCCATCGGCTATTTCACCGGCTGGGCCGCCGCCGGGTGCGAGCCGTCCCGCATGGGCATCGGCCCCGTCCCGGCTGTCGAGCGTCTGTTCGCCCGCACAGGCCTGTCGTGGAAGGACATCGACCTTGTGGAGCTGAACGAAGCCTTCGCGCCGCAGGTTCTCGCTGTGTTGAAAGGCTGGAACTGGAACGACGCCGACAAGCTCAACGTCAACGGCTCCGGCATCTCGCTGGGCCACCCGATCGGCGCCACGGGCATCCGCATTCTCGCCACGATGCTGAACGAGATGCAGCGCCGCGAAGTTCGCTATGGTCTCGAAACCATGTGCATCGGCGGCGGGCAGGGCATCGCGGCCGTGTTCGAACGCGCGGCCTGATCGCACGTTCGGGATAGTCTCGCGGGCCCCCTGTTGCCGCCGCGCCGTCATTCGTTAGTGTTGGTGCGAAGCGTTTTCCACTTCTGGGGGCGTACGCGTGCAGATGTCTGGCAAGCGCGCAGGCGAAAGCAGGGGATGGCTGTTTGTCATCCTCGTCGCCATTGCCTGCGTCGCCGCGGGCTATGTCGGGCGGCTTGGCATAGACAGCCTGATCCATGGACAGGTGCCGTTCGTCACCTTCTATCCCGCTGTCATGGCGGCCTCGCTGATCGCTGGCATCCGTTCCGGCATTCTCGCCGTTGTCCTGTCCACGCCGCTGGCCATCAGCGCCTTCGATGCCTACCCGATCATGACCACCCTCATCTGGCTGGTCCTCGCCACGGTCGTCGCTGTCGGCTGCGGTCTTGCCCATGAGCTCCGCGCGCGTCTCACGCAGGAACGCGACGAACTCGAACGCGCCAAGCAGAAGCTCGAACTTGTTGTCCGCGAGCAGGCGCACCGCGCCAAGAACACCTTCGCCATCCTCAATGCGCTGGCGCAACAGTCCGCGCACGGCGCGCACAATGTCGAGGAATTCCGCGATCGCCTCATCGCCCGCATTCGCGCGCTGTCATCCGCCTACAGCCTCATGTCGGTGACGGACGGCGATGCCCCGGTCGAACTGGGTGAGTTGGTGCTGCTGGCCCTCGCACCCTTCCGGGATACGTATGGCGAGCGTCTGTGCGTCACCGGCGGCCCGCCGGTCGATCTCGCGCCCTCGGCCGCGATCCCCATCGCGCTCTGCCTGCACGAACTCGCCACCAACGCCGTGAAGTATGGCGCGCTGTCGTCGGCCGCGGGCGCCGTCACGGTTGTCTGGGGCGAACAGACCCCCGGCGCTTATATCCTGCGCTGGGCCGAGGCCGGCGGCCCGCGCGTTGACTCCCCGCGCGCCAACGGCTTCGGCTCCCGCCTCATCAATGCCGCGCTGAACGGAATGCCCGGCGGCGGCGCCATCCTGAAATTCGCGCCGGAAGGCGTCACTTGCGAACTGACTTTCAGCAAGCTGTAGAGCGGGGTCCATCACCGCTCGTCCCGGTGACCATGGAAGTAAGTCGCGCTTGAGCGGACCGCCGGGTGTGTGCCCTGCGGATCGATGCGCGGCGTCTGTTTTTCCGATTACTTCGCCGGATACTTCGCGGCGTTCACGCGCTCGTTCGACCAGATGGCCGAGCCGTTCAGCGGATAGGCCGCCAGAACCTGCGCTTCCAGGTTCACGTGCTTCTGGCCCTTCACTTCGAACAGGGCCTCGAAATCCGCGTCGTTCGGGGTTTTCTCCGCCACGCGTGCAAGCCGGTCGATCTGCGTCACGGCCTCGGCGACGCCCATCACGGCCGTATCGCGCGAGCCAGACAGGATCACGATGCGGTTGCCGGTCGGTCCCTCGAAACTCGAGAAGAAGCCATAGTCGCGATACATCTGGTCGCTCGGTGCGGCGAGGAAGGCTTCGCTCGTATAGCTGCGGCCCGTCTGGCGATCGATGATCTGGTCGTAGCTCTGGCCCATGCGGAACCGCGACTGCGAGAACACCGGATCGCGCAACGGTCCGAGCCCTGACAGCAGGCCGACATAGATAATGTCATTCGATTTCATGCGGTCCGGCGTCAGTTCGGACGCCAGCGTCACCTGCACATCGCGGCCCTCGCGCAGCAACGGCGCAAGGTCGGCGAGCGCGAACGCGGCGGAGGCGGGCAGGTACTGCATCGCCACGTCGGAATAGCGTTCAAGATCGTCGGGCGTGTTGCGCTGGCTGTAGACCAGTTCTTCCTTGCTGTTGATCGCGAAGTCGCGCACCAGCCGCTTCAGGACAACCCGGTCCTCGTATTCCCCGAACATGTAGTAGTCGCCGACCACGATCAGCAGCGGGCGCTTGCTCTCCGCAATGCTGGCCCAGACGTCCGTGCTGGCAAGTTCGCGCTCCACGCCGCCGCGGTTCGCCAGCAGCGCCCACGCCGCCACATTGCCGACCACCGCGAAGGCCGCGATGCACGCCGCGATCAGACCCCAGCTGAATTTCCGTTTCGCCGGCGCAGCAGGTTCGACGGCGGCGATGGCGTCGGCCTCCGCGCTCTCGGCTGCATGCGGGTTGATGCACGCAATCCGGTAATCGCCCTTCGGAATGTCGAGCCGTACGCCCGCCGGCATTCCGTGGCGCAGGTAGAAATCGTCCAGCCGCTTGCGCAGCCGGTGGATGTAAACGCGCGCCACCGGATCGTCGCGAAGCGCGTCGTTTTCTGATTTCCCAAACACCGCGTGGGCAATTTCCGCCTCTTTCGGCGTGCGGCCCTCGGCCGAACTGGCGGCGAGATATTCAAACAGTTCAAGTAGCCGACCCGATGCGCCCAGCACGCCGGATTCGCGCACGCGCGCGATCTCTGCGGTGGCCGCGGAGTCGAGCATCGTGGCGGGTTCGGTAGGCGTAACGGTCATGTAACGTCCAGAAAATCCGGGGTTTAGTGTACCGCGTCCCGCCGGTGCGAGTCTCGTCATGAAGACTTCACGATGACGGCAGGCCTGCGTTTTTCCGCGCCCGTGGCATGGGATTCACACCGTATTGGCCCCTACGTCAATTGCCGCCAGCCGTCCGCGCGGGGCGAGCGTGCAGCCGCAATATTCTTGCGTGGGGGTATCAGCCCGTCGCCGCCAGCGCCCGTTCTTCCAGCCGGCGCTTCATCTCCGTGCAGGTCGCGTCCAGCAGGTTGCGCAGGGTGTCCAGCCGGCTCCTGGCGTCCTCCATCCGGTTC